>JAEZBP010000147.1 GCA_023427125.1 Pseudomonadota bacterium
CCCGAAGAGCCCGCGCCGCGCGTGAGCTGGGCCGACGTCGCTGCGGTCTCGGCCGCGCCGCCGGTCATCGAAGAGCCGCCGCGCCGAGGGCGCCAGGAGGCGAGCCGCGCGCCCGCGCTCCGGGACGCTCACCACGACGACCCGGACGAGCTTCAGCCGCAGCGAGGCGACTTCATCGAGCACCGGCAGTTTGGTCTCTGCAAGATCGATCGCGAGGACGAGGAGGGCGGCCTCGTCATCCGCCTGCCGAGCGGCGTACGCAAGACGATCAAGCTCGACTTCATGGAGGTCGGCCAGCCGCGGATGGAGGGCACGCGGCGGATCTTCCCCATCCGTCCCCGCAAGCGCTGAGTTGGCTTGGCGCGCGCTTCGCGAGCGCGCGGGCGAGCGGCACGGACTTTCCGTCCGGTCGGCGCTTCCCGTCCCCGGTGTCCAGTCAGCCGGAACGGCGCTCGGCGTTCCCCGGGCGCCGTGATTTGCGACAGGCTCTGAGCGCGTGCTTGCGATCGTGCGCGGCGCGGTTTGATCACGCTCCTGCCACACCTCATCTTACGCAGGCTTCACCCGGGGAGAACGCATGCTTCGACATTCCCATCGCCTCGCGCTCGGCCTGCTCACGTTGTCCATGATCGCGAGCGGATGCGGCCGCACCCTGCTCATCACGCCGCCGCCCGAGTCGCGGATGGACGGCGGAGTGCCGGATGGCAGCGTGCCGGACGACGGCATGTGCCTGCCGCCGCGCGCGCGCTGTGGCGACGGGTGTGTCGATCTCATGCGCGACCGCGCCAACTGCGGCGCGTGCGGCAGGCTCTGCGCCGAGGGAGCGGTCTGCACGGCCGGCACGTGCGTGCGCGAGCGCTGCCCGCCCGGGCTCGCGCTCTGCGGCGATCGCTGCGTCGATCTCACGCGTGATCCCGCGAACTGCGGAGGCTGCGGCATGCTCTGCCCGACCGGCACGGTGTGCGATGACGGCAGCTGCGAGGCGGCCTGCACGCCTCCGCTGACCGACTGCGGAGGGGGCTGCGTCGATCTCTCCACCGACGTGCGCAACTGCGGCGGCTGCGGCGTGATCTGCGGGCGCGGGCAGCGCTGCGACGCCGGCGCGTGCGTCGCGTTCTGCCCGCCGGGCCTCTCGCTCTGCGGCGACGAGTGCGTGGATCTGCGCACCGATCGCGACCACTGCGGCGCGTGCGGCACCGTCTGTGGCGACGAGGAGGCGTGCAGCAGCGGCGAGTGCACGAGCATGGGGTGCGCGCCGCCGGCGACCGACTGCAGCGGGGTGTGCGTCGAGCTCGGCACCGATCCGCGGAACTGCGGCGGGTGCGGCATCGCGTGCGGGCCCGGCCAGGTGTGCTCGGCCGGGATGTGCACGCTGAGCTGCGCGCCGCCCACGGTCGACTGCGGCGGCGCGTGTGTGGACACGCTCATGAGCCCGAGCCACTGCGGCGGCTGCGGCAACAGCTGCCCGGCGGGCGCCGGCTGCGTGGTCGGCGTGTGCACCGCGACCTGCCCGTTCCCGACCCGTGAGTGCGGCGGCACCTGCGCGAACGTCTCGACCGATCCCCAGAACTGCGGCACGTGCGGCAACCGCTGCGACGCCGGCGAGGTCTGTCAGTTCGGCTCGTGCGTGCTCGCGTGCACGCCGCCGCTCCGCGCGTGCGGCGCCTCGTGCACCGACGTCCGCATCGATCCCCAGAACTGCGGCGCGTGCGGGGCACGCTGCGGGCCCGGGCAGATCTGCGGCCTCGGCACCTGCTTCAGCCCCTGCGCGCCGCCCACCTCGCTCTGCAGCACCGGCTGCCAGAACCTCCAGAGCGACCCGAGCAACTGCGGCGCGTGCGGCAACCGCTGCGGCGCCGGCCAGACCTGCGCGATGGGCGTCTGCGTCGACGCGCCGTGCACGCCGCCCCAGATCGAGTGCGGCGGCGTCTGCGTCGATCCCGGCACCGACGACAGCCACTGCGGTGGGTGCGGCATCGCGTGCGGGCCCGGCAGCTCGTGCGACATGGGCACCTGCCGCCGGACCTGCGATCCGCCGGAGGTCGAGTGCGGCGCGGGCGGCTGCACCGACATCCGCACCGATCCGCTGAACTGCGGGGGCTGCGGCCTCGTCTGCCCGCTCGGCGCGCTCTGCGAGCTCGGCGTGTGCGGCACGCCTTGCCCTGCGCCGCGCATCACCTGCGGCGCGCGCTGCGTCGATCCCACCAGCGACTCGCTCAACTGCGGCGGCTGCGGCGTCGCGTGCGCGCCCGGCCAGATCTGCCAGAGCGGCACGTGCACCACCGCGATGTGCCCGCCCGAGCGGACCCTCTGCGGCGCCGACTGCGTCGACACCCGCATCGACCCGAGCCACTGCGGCGGCTGCGGGCGCAGCTGTCCGGACGGAGTGCCGTGCGTGGACGGCCGCTGCAATTGCCCCGGCTCGCTCCTCCTCTGCGAGGGCTTCTGCGTCGACATCACCACGAGCCCCCTGCACTGCGGCGCGTGCCGGAGCACCTGCCCGCCGACCTTCTCGTGCATCGGCGGCTCGTGCGCGTGCAGCCCGCCCTCGGCGAGCTGCGGCGGCCGCTGCGTGAACCTCAACGTCGACCGCTTCAACTGCGGCGCGTGCGGCACGACCTGCGGAGCCGCGCAGGTCTGCCGCTTCGGCCGCTGCTTTCCGTAGCGGGCGCGGACGAGGTCAGCTCTCCCCTGCCAGCTGCGGAGCGGCGCGCCCGCCTCGCTGTCGCTCGGCCGGGACACGGGGCGACGCGGAGGACCCGTCTTCGGGAGCCCGGGATCCTGGATCTCCGAGAGATCAGAGCGATCTTCGTCTAGAAAAAGCGGAACAATCCGTTGCGAACGCACTCCGCCGGGGCGATAGTGCATGACGATGCGAGCGCTGAAGCATTTCCTCCTCGGTTGCCTCCTCGTCGTCGCGGCCGTCCCGAGCGCGGCGCGCGCTCAGGTCCCGCTGGCCGAGTTCAACGTGATGCGGTTCTCGCCGGCGCCGGGCCCGGGCAACTACTTCCAGGTCGAGGGCGCGCAGACCCCGGGCCACCTCACGGGCTCGGCGGGGCTCGTGATCGACTACGCGCACCTGCCGCTCGTGCTCTACGACGCGAGCTGTGGATCGGGGGGCAGCTGCGACATCGGAGAGTCCCGCGGCGAGCTCGTTCAGTACGTCGCCGCCGCCCACCTGATGGGCAGCTTCCAGCTCTTCAACCACCTCCAGATCGGCGCGGTGGTGCCGCTCGCGCTCACGAGCGGCGAGGCCTTCATGCACGCCGGCCGCAGGATCGATCTCGCGGGCGGCGAGGCCTTCGCGCTCGCCGATCCCCGCCTCTCCGTGAAGGGGCGCTTCTTCACCGACGCGCAGAGCGGGATCAGCGTCGCGGCCAGCGCGTTCGTCACCTTCCCGACCGGCCAGGCCATCGCGCCCGAGCGCTACCTCGGCGACGCGCTCCCCACGTTCGGGGGCAGCGCCATCGTCGAGCTCGTGACCTCCGGCGTGCACGCGAGCGCCAACGTCGGCGGCACCTGGCGCGAGGAGCGGACGCTCTTCTCCAGCCTCATCGGGCCGCAGCTGACCTACGCGGTCGCGCTCGGCTACGACATCACGCCGCTCGTCGGCGTGTTCGGCGAGCTCAGCGGCGCCTCGACGTTCACCAACCAGGTCGACGAGCACTGGCTCGAGTGGCGCATCGGCGGGCGGCTGCGCGTCGACGACATGGAATTCCACGTGGCCGGCGGCACCGGCCTGATCACCGGCGTGGGCACCCCACTCTTCCGGGTGCTCGCGGGCGGCTCGTGGTCGCCGGTGCGCCGCGACAGCGACGGCGATGGCATCGGCGACTCGCAGGACGCCTGCCCGAGCGAGGCCGAGGACGCCGATGGCTGGGAAGACGAGGACGGCTGCCCCGAGGCCGACAACGACGGCGACGGACTGGCGGACGGCGACGATCCCTGCCCCGATCAGGCGGAGGACCGCGACGGCTTCGAGGACGAGGACGGCTGCCCCGACACCGACAACGACGGCGACGGCATCCCCGACGGCTACGACTCCTGCCCGGACGAGCCGGAGGATCGCGACGGCGATCGCGACGACGACGGCTGCCGCGACGACGACACCGATCGCGACGGCATCGAGGACGCCGACGACCAGTGCCCGAACGAGGCGGAAGACTTCGACGGCTACGCCGACGAGGACGGCTGCCCGGAGACCGACTTCGACGGCGACGGCATCCCGCACGAAGAAGACCAGTGCGGCGAGGAAGGCGAAGACATGGACGGCTTCGAGGACGAGGACGGCTGCCCCGAGGAGGGCGGCCCTCCTGCGGCCGCCCCGGCCCGCGGCCGCCGCGGCTGAGCCGCTTCGTGAGACGGTGAGCGGAGCGCCGCCGGGCCTCCGCCGAGCGGAGCGGCTCCCCTCGCTGCACGCCGGGACGGGAAGCGCCAACCGGATGGGAGGCCAGTAACTTGACCGCTGCGCGGCTGGGCCGTCCGATGAGCCCGTGCCGCGCAACAGCCTCTGCTTCCTCGCGCTCGCTCTCCTACCGCTCGCGGCGTGCAAGCCGCTCGAGCTCGCCGGCGAGCCGGTGGGCCAATACCGCGTGACCGGCACGCTCGCCGAGACCACCTGCGGGGCGGGCCATCCCGCGCCGCCCTCGCTCGCGTTCCACGTCGAGCTGCGGCGAGAGGAGGGCACGACCTCCGGCTACTGGAAGCTCCCCGACGGCCCGCTCGTGAGCGGCGCGTTCGATGATGTCGGCTTCCGCTTCGAGCAGCGCTCGGAGGTGGTGGGCGTCGCTCCCGACTACGACCTCGGCGTGGTCGGCTGCAACCTCCAGCGCGCCGAGATCATCACCGGCGAGCTCGGCTCGCCGCCCACCGACGCCGCCACCCTCGCCGACGCCGGGCAGGCGGACGGCGGAGCGCTCGAGGGCGCCGGATTCACCGGCCGCACGACGATCGCGGTCACTCCCGTCGCGGGCGGCGACTGCACGCCGCTCCTGCTGCCGTACGGCGGCGCGTTCCCCATCCTGCCGTGCGAGCTCCGCTATCGGCTCGAGGGTGCCCGCCTGGCCGAGCCGATCTGGTGATCAACCCTCCGGATCTTCGAGATCGTCGTCCGCGAGCTCCTCGGGATCCAGCTCGTCCTCGTCGGGCGCGTCCCGCTCGCTGATCTCGAGCTCGCCCGACTTCTCGAGCGCCTCTGCGAGGGCCTCGCTGACCGCGGCCGAGGGCTCAGCGGGCTCCGGCGCATCGATCGCCTCGGCCGACTCCAACGCCTCGCCGCTCGGAGCGTCCGCCGGCGGAGGCGCGGGCTCGCTCCCCCCCGCGGTCATCTCGCCCGATGGATTGCGGCCCGGCGGCGTCGGCGGCCCCTGCGGGCGCCGCTGCGCGAGGATGATCAGCTTCGGCGAGTCTCCGCCGAAGAACACGCCCGGGTGCGCCTCCCAGCCGGTGACCTCCACGACGCGGAAGCCCTGCTGATGCAGGATCTGGCCGAGCTCGTGCAGCGAGTACGAGCGGAGCGAGTACACGTTGTCGCGCTGCCGGCCGTTGTCGAGGATGACGTTTCGCTTCACCTCGAGCCGCGACGTGATGTAGTTCATCTGCGACTCCTCCATGACCACGCAGCCGTCGCCCTCGAACCACACGAGGTTGGGCTGATTGCGGATCACGAAGTCGCGATTGACGACGTCGAGCAGGAGCAAGCCTCTCGGCTTGAGCGCGCGGTAGAGGCGCTCGACCACGAGCTTGTTGGTCTCGTCGTCGAAGTACCCGAACGTCGTGCCGTAACAGAGGATGGCGTCGAACGCGCCATCGAAGTTCATCTCCCGCATGTCGGCGTGCAGGAAGTTGATCTTGAAGCCCTGGTCCTGCGCCTCGTCGGCCGCGCGGGCGAGCATCGGGAGCGAGAGATCGAGGCCGACCACGAGGTAGCCGCGGCGGGTCAGCTCGACCGCGTGGAGGCCGAGCCCGCAGCCCACGTCGAGCAGGGTCGCGCCGGGCGAGAGGCCGAAGCGCGCCTCGATGAAGTCGCACTGCCGCTGGATCACCTTCGGGTGCGGGATCGGCACCGTGCGCAGGTAGTCGTCGTTGAAGAGCTCCTCCCACCAGTGG
>JAEZBP010000184.1 GCA_023427125.1 Pseudomonadota bacterium
TACCAGCAGGTGCCGATCGGCCTCGGGACCGACTGGGTGCGCTCGGGCTCGATGAACATGCTGCGCGAGCTCGAGTGCGCGCGCTCGTTCAACGAGAACCACCTCGCGAGCTTCTTCCCCGACGATCAGCTCTGGCTGATGGCCACCCGCAACAACGCGCGGGCCTTCCGCGTCGAGGACGCGATCGGCACGCTCGCGCAGGGGCTCATCGCCGACATCGCGCTCTATGACGCCTCGGCCGAGCGCGATCACCGCGCGGTGCTGAGCGCCGGCCCGGAGGACGTGGTGCTGGTGCTGCGCGGCGGCCAGGTGATGTTCGGCGACGCGCCGCTGGTCGAGTCGCTCCGCACCGGCTGCGACGAGGTCCGCACCGCGGAGTTCAGCGACGTGTGCGGCGAGCCGAAGCGGGTGTGCCTCCAGGAGATCGGGATGAGCTTCGAGGCGCTCGTCGCGGAGGCCAATCGGCGCGGGCCTCAGTACGATCTCTTCTTCTGTGGTGCGCCGGAGAACGAGCCGACCTGCCTGCCGGCGCGGATGCGCATGAGCTCACCGGACGCGTCGGAGATGGGCTCCTCGTACTACTCGGGCATGAGCGTCGCCGGCGACATGGACGGCGACGGCGTCATGGACGCAGAAGACAACTGCCCGAGCATCTTCAACCCGATCCGCCCGCTCGACATGGGCATGCAGGCGGACGCCGACGGAGACGGGGTGGGCGACGCGTGCGATCCCTGCCCGCTCGACCCGTCCGGCGCGTCGTGCGGATCCGTCGTCGAGCCCGGCGATCGTGACGGTGACGGCGTCATCGACGAGGAGGACAACTGCCCCTCCGTCCCCAACGACGATCAGCTCGACGGCGACGGCGACGGCATCGGCGACGCTTGCGACGCGTGCCCCGAGGATCCGAACCCGGCGGGCGCCGCGTGCCCGGCGACGATCTACGAGGTGAAGGGCGGCACGGTGATGGCGGGGCAGCGCGTGCGCATCGAGCGCTCGGTGGTCACCGGCGTCGGCGCGAGCGGCTTCACCATGCAGGTGCCGACCGATCACCCGAGCTACGTCGACGAGGACTTCTCGGGCGCGTTCGTCTACACCGCCGGGCCGCCGCTGCTCGGGACGGGCGATCCGATCACCCTCGGGATGACGGTAGACGTCGAGGGCGAGGTCAGCGTCTTCGAGGGACAGACCCAGATCGGCTTCGCGACCATCACCACCTCGGCGGCGACGAGCGCGATCCCCGCTCCGATCGTGGCAGAGCCCGGGGAGCTCGACACCGGAGGCGCGCGAGCCGCGGCGCTCGAGAGCGTGCTCGTGCGCATCGAGACGGTCGCGGTCTCGAACGCGAACCCGCCCGAGACCGCGATGGACGCCGGGAGCGAGGGTGAGTTCGAGGTCGAGGGCACGCTGCGGGTCGACGACCTCTTCTTCCAGCTCGATCCCTTCGCGGTGATGGGCGAGACCTTCACCTCGATCACCGGCGTGCTGGTGCTCCGCGACACGCGCCACAAGATCATGCCGCGCTCGGCCGACGACTACGTCGCCGGCTCTGCCTCGCTCGTCGGGCTCGAGCCGGCGCTGAGCTACGCACGCGTCGGCGCGGCCGCGGGCCCGACCTTCCCCGCGCCGCTCACGGTCCGCCTCGCGCGGAGCGTCGCCACCGACACCACCGTGACGATCATCTCGGGGGACGTCGACGCGCTCACGGCCACCGACGTGATGATCCCCGCGGGCTCGGCCACCGCGCCGGTCCTCGTCACCGGCCTGCTCGCCGACCCGGCTCCCGTGATGATCACGGCCGAGCTCGGCACCACCATGCTGATGGCGGACGTGCGGGTGCTCGACGCCACCGAGGCGCCGGCCGACTTCACCCTCTCCCCGATGTCCGCGACCGTCGCGTCGGGCGCGACCCAAGCCTTCACGGTCACGCTGCCCATCCCCGCGCCGCCCGGAGGGACCCTCATCACCCTGATGGAGGACACGTCGGGCACCCTCCCCGCGACCATCCTGGTGCCGGCGGACACGCTGGCCGCGACCTTCGACTACACCGCGCCCGTCCTGGCCCCGCCGACGACCGAGGTCATGGGGACGCTCACCGCGACGCTCGACGGAATCGGCACCGTCCACACCGCGATGCTCAGCGTCGTGCTCAGCCCGGGGAGGCTGGTCATCAACGAGATCGACTACGACCAGCCGAGCACCGACGGCCCGGAGTACATCGAGATCCACAACCCCGGGGCCTCGCCGGTGAGCCTCGCGATGAAGCAGCTCCTCTTGGTCAACGGCGCCACCGGCAACCCGGTCTACGGCACCTACAACCTCTCCGACGCCGGCGCCGAGCTCGCGCCCGGTGCGTACCTGGTCTTGCGCGCGACGGGCGTGACCGTCCCGAGCGGCGTGCTGACCATCCCGCTCACCGTCGCCGTCCAGAACGGGCCCGACGGCGTCGTCATCTGGGACGCCGCGGCCATGCGGATCCTCGACGCGCTCGCCTATGAAGGCGATGTGAGCGTCACCCTCGGCGGCTCCACCATGAGCCTGGTCGAGGGGACCCGCGCGACCGCGTCCGACCGCGGCGAAGGCTCGATGAGCCGCCTGCCGAACGGCTCGGACACGGACGACGCCGACACCGACTGGAGCCACAGCACCTGCCTCACGCCGGGCGCCGAGAACGTGCCCTCCGACGGCTGCTGAGCCGCGCGCGAAGCTACTGGCGCGATCGAGGCGGGCCTCGCGCGATCTCGCCGGCCGGCTCCTCGCAATAGCTCGTGCGGCCCACCAGCCGCTCGACCCCGGCCAGCGCGGCCACCGACTCGGTCTCGCTCGGCACGAGCGAGACCACCCTTCGGGCGGGGCGCGACGGGGTGACGTCTCGCCCGAGCGCGTCGCCGGATCGTCGTGGCCCCACGCCCGATCGCCGAGGAGGTCCCTCTCGCGTTGCCGCGGGCGCATGGGCGGTGGTAGCATGCGAGCCCATTTCGACTTACCCGGAGCGCGAAAGCTCGTGAGCAGTGCCGACCTGAAGCAGGTCAAAGAAGAGCTGGCGAGAGCCGGCCTCGAGATCTACCGAACCCGACCGCCGGCCGAGATCCAGGTGGCCGAGCGTGTGCGGCTGCACATCATGGACTCGGGGATCCGTGTGCGGCTCGGCGACGGGGTGATCGTGAGCTTCACCGCGCGCACCCAGCGCTCGGACTTCCCTTCGGTCTCGCCGGAGCAGCTCTTCGCGAAGGTCCGCGATGCGGTCGGCTCGCTCGCCGGCGCGCGCGGATACACCGAGGAGGGAGCGACCGCCATCGAGGTGAAGGACCCGATGGACGACGCGCGCGTGCTCGATACCTGGCACGAGGTGACGTACGCAAAGACCCTCGACAGCGTCGACGCCGCGCTCGAAGAGGTGCGCTGGGCGCTCGGAGTCGAGAAGTACGTCACGACCTGATCGCGACGCCCATCGCGAGTGAGGTGCGCAGAGCGCTCAGGCGGAGCAGATCCGCCGATCGACCGCGCGGGCCGATCCACCGCGCGGACGGAATGCCGGCACCGATGACGCGCGAACGCGCCAGGGTGCCGGCAGTCCGCTCGTACGGGAGCGACGCTCAGTCCAGCGCGGCGCGGACCTTCGTCACCCTCTCCGCGAGCGGGCCCTTCGGGCCGTCGCGCAGATCGAACTGAACAGGCTGCCCCTCGCGCAGCGTGCGGAACCCATCGCCAGAGACCTGCTAATAATGGACGAAGACGTCCGGCCCCTCATCCTGACGGATGAAGCCCCAGCCCTTCGCATTGTTGAACCACTTGACGGTACCGACTGTCATCACCCCTCCGATGCTTGTAGCTCGAGGAGGAGTGAGAGCACCCGCATCAACTACCACGTTGCGAAGCCACGCGACTGCGAGGAACGAACGAGGTCGGTGCCGACCATCCCCCCGAGGGCAGCGCCAAGATTTCAACGGCGCCTTGTCCGAGTCAAGCGTGAAAATTCCCCATCCCAGTGCGGTCCGTCGGCATTGAAGAGTTCCTACGACATCGCGTCATCGAGCGCGACCCCGAGGCTCGCCAGCGCCCGCTCGAGGTCGACGCGCGACACCCCCTCGCGCACCAGCAGCCCCTCGGCCGGCGAGCGATCCACCAGCATCGGGCGCAGCGGGGGGAGCGCGAGCAGCCGCTCGCGAAGGGCCGCGTCATCGATCGGGATGAACGCGCTCACCGCCACGATCGCGAGGCGCG
>JAEZBP010000302.1 GCA_023427125.1 Pseudomonadota bacterium
AGGCCGATGAAGCCCTGCTCGCTCATCTCGTACTCGCGACGCTCGGTGAGCTGCACCTCGGTCGGGCACTTGGTCTGGATCTCGCCCATCGCCTCGTACTGGTGGAGCGGCAGGCTCTCCACCGCGCCACCGGCCTGCGGGCCGATGATGTTCGGGCACCAGCGGTACTTCGCGAACGAGTCCGCCACGCGAGTGGCGAGCGCGATCGACGTGTGGCCCCAGAGGTACGCGTCGTGGTTCCCCGTGACCTCTTCCTTGAAGTTGAACGACTTCACGGGGACGGTGTCCGGCCCGTAGGGGAGGCGGAGGAGGAAGCGCGGCGCGCACATCCCGACGTAGCGGCTGTCCTCGCTCTCGCGGAAGCTGTGCCAGCGCGCGTACTGCGGGCCCTCGAAGATGCTCTGCAGGTCCTTGAGCTTCGGCAGCTCCTGGTAGCTCTCGCAGCCGAACATCTGGGGGGCGGTGTTGGTGAGGAACGGCGCGTGCGCCATCGCGGATACCGCCGCGATGTTCTGGATGAGCTGCATGTCCTGCGGCCCGGCGCCGAACTCGTAGTTGCCGACCATCACGCCGAACGGCTTGCCGCCGAACGTGCCGTACTCGTTCGAGTACACGTGCTTGTAGAGGCCGGACTTCACGAGCTCCGGAGAGTCCTCGAAGTCCTCGAGCAGCTGGTCCTTGCTGACGTTCAGCACCGACACGCGGACGTTCTCGCGAAAGTCCACGTTATCGATGAGGTACTTCAGCCCGCGCCAGGTGGACTCGAGCTTCTGGAGCTCCGGGTGGTGGAGGATCGCGTTGACCTGGGCGCTCATGCGCTGGTCGATCTCCGCGATCATCGCGTCCACTACGTTCTTGTCGACGCGCTCGCCCTTGCGGGTGGGCGCCAGCATCTCGGTGACGAACGCCTGGATGCCGCGCCGGGCGACATCGTAGGTCTCGTCGTTGGGCTTGATCTTCGCCTCGGCGAGCATGCTCTCGAGGAGGGATCCATCGTCGAACGCCGCTTCGGCGCCATCTGCCTGTTCTTCAGTCGCCATCTTGATTTACCCCGTCCTGCGTGGATTCATCCCGCGTGGATTCAGCCTTCTCCGCCCTCGTCACCCATGCCGAGCTCCTTCATGAGGCGCTCGCGTGCCGCGTCGTCTCCCAGGAGCTCCTGAATGCGCTTGCGGAACTTCGGCAGGTTGCCGAGCGGACCCTTGAGCGCCGTGAGCGCGTTGCGCAGCTGCATGAGCTGCCGCAGCTCCGGGACCTGCTCCGCGATCCCCTCCGGGGTGAAGTCCTTCAAGCCCTTGAATTTCAGCCCGACGCTCATCTCGTCCCCCTCGTTCCCGGACAGCTTGTCCGCGACGTTGAGGTTGAGCCCGAGGTTGTGCTCCGCCATGACGTCGGCGAAGTTGTCCTTGTCGATGCTGATCGGCTTGCGTTCCTCGAGAGGCGTGTCGTCCGCCTTGCCGGTGTAGTCGCCCATCATGAGGATACGGAGCGGAAGCTCGACCTCCTCCTGCTGGTCTCCCGTCGCCGGCTTATAGGTGATGTTGACGCGCTCCTTCGGTGCGACCGAGCCCTCTTTGCCCATGCTTGCGCTCTCCTCTGGTTCTCTCGAGTCTTGGGAGGAGGGAGTGTGCCGAATTTTGCGGCGCCCGTGAACCCCCCTCCGTACATGTCTCGCGTTCTGCCTCAGGCACCTGCCTTGAGGGCCGCGAGCGGATCCACGCGGCAGAGCCGACGATATACCAGCGCGGTCTGCTGCGAAACCGTCGGATCGTTGGGTTTCTTGAGCTGCTTGAGGCAGCCGAGGTGGCTCCGATAGCACTCGGCGGCCAGCTCGGGCTCCCAGCGCTCGATGCCGCCCGCGTCGATCTCCTCGAGCAGGGCGTCGAAGATCCCCTCCGCCGCGGCCACCGTCTGGCCGCCGGAGAGCGCCTGCGCCATCGCCAGCCGCGCCCGAAAGCGCGCGCGCCCGCTGCGCGCGCCGTTGGCGAGCCCATCGAGCGTGGAGAGGGCCTCGTCGAGCTTGCCGCCGCCGGCGAGCGAACGCGCCTTCGACAAGAGCTCCGCGCCCTCGCTCGAGTCACCGCTGCCGCCTGCGCCGCCGCCCGAGGGCATCACCTCCGCCTGGATCCACTCCTTCGTCAGCGGGCTCGCGAAGGGCGTCCCACCCGCGAACGTGAGCTCGAGCAGCTCGGGGAACGCCTTGATCCAGAGGGCCGTCCCGGCGATGACTGCCTTCTTCGCGCTCGCGAACGGCGCGCCGAGGTTGGTCATGGCGAGCGCGGTGAAGCGATGAAGATCCAGCCAGTGCCGCTTGCCGGTGAGCGCCAGCTCGGACTTCGTGATGACCTGCTCCCACGCGCCGTTGCCGATCGCGATCTCGATGTCCTTGAGCACCGTGTCAGGTGGCGGCGGGACCTTCGTCTCGCTGCCCTGCGCAGGCGGCACGGCGAAGCCGAGCGCGAGGCCGAGGCGCGTGAAGGTGTACGAGGTGGGATCGCCGGGAGCCGCGTCGCGCAGCGCCTTCGCGGCGTCGAGCAGCGACTTGCTCACGCCGGCCGCGAACTTGCCGACCTCCTTCGGGTCAGCGAGCGCAGCCGCCGGCGCGTCGCCCAGCGCGACCGACGCGGCGGGCTTGGGA
>JAEZBP010000340.1 GCA_023427125.1 Pseudomonadota bacterium
GCCTTCGGCGCTTCCGACGGCGCCTTGGGCGTCGGAGGCGCCGCTTACGAGCGGGCCCCGCCAGCCTCCTCGGTGAGATGGGCAGACAGGGGTTTCATGGGAGTAGGGGTCACGGCGCGTGCACACCCCGCTCGTCGCACTGCGCATTCGCGCGGCGCGCCAAGCAGGGTATGCACGCGCCATGACTGGCTGCCGCCCGCCGCTTGTTCACACGACGTCGTGGATCGCGTGGTCGCGCTCGTCGGTTGCGGGGTCGTCGATGTCGACCTCGTCGTAGGCGGCGTGTCGTCGACGTAGGCGGCGTGTCGTCGGCGTGGGCGGCGTGTCGTCGTCGTGCGTGATGGTTTGGTCGTGCGCGTCGGTGCTCGAGCTCGGCTTCAGCTCGGTCTGGCTTTCCCACGCGCGTCGGCGGAGGCATCGCGCTCAGGGGTCGCTGGGGACGCACACCCAGTAGTCGCCGAGGTCACCCGGCGCGGTGCGGCACGCGAAGCCGCTCGGACACTCGGTCGTGCCGCCGCACGGGAGGTGGCACTGCCCTCCGCCTCCGGCGATCACGCACACGCCCATCGGGCCGAGCGGTGTGCCGGGACAGGGGATGCCGTCGGTGCAGTCAGCCGTGCAGAACGACGCCGGGCTCAGGCGCGTGTCGAGGCGCGAGGGCACGCAGACCGTCGCGAGCGGACAGGCGACCTCGGGGGCGCTATCGTCGCAGAGCGCGTACGGCTCGAGGACGGTAACCGCGACGCACGTCCGAGATGCCGCGTCGCACTCGGTCTGCAGCCCCGAGCAATGAAAGCCGGCGCAGCACGGATCGCCTGCCGATCCGCAGGCGCCCTGGCAGAGACCGCCCACGCACGTGAGCGCCGAATGGCCGCACGTGCCCGCGCAGCAGGCCTGGCCGTGGGCGCCGCACGCGGGCGGGTCGCCAGCGTCGGGATCGATCTCACCCGCATCGACCGAGGCGTCGAGCGGTGCAGGCCCGGCGTCGGGCAGAGGCGGCGTCGTCGCGTCGGAGCTCGGACTCGCGTCGCTCGCGGCCTGGCCACCATCGCCGGCCGGGCGGGCGGTCTCGCAGCCGGCGACGAGCGCAGCGACCGAGAGCAAGCTCGCGAGCAGGTTCCTGTTCATCCCGCGACTGTTCATCCCACGACTCGTTGCCGCTCGGTGCCGCAGCGTTCGTCGTAGTACGGAGCACAGGGACGGTGATCGATCGGGCGGTCCTCCACCCGTTCGTCCTGAGCGCGGCTTGCGAGCCGCAGTCGGAGGACGTCGCGGTCGCGCGCCCTTCGACTTCGCTCAAGGCGAACGGAGGGAGCGATCGGTACTAAGGCGCGGGAGGGCAGACCGAGTCGGTGCCTGCCGGGCAGGTCCCGGTCTCGCAGCGATCGACCAGGCCCGCAGGGTCGCACGCGACGCCCGGCGCGAGCACCGGGCGCAGCGTCACGCTGAGCGCGTGCGGGATCGTGCCCGACATCAGGCCGCCGTAGCGCTCGACGAAGATGAAGTAGTCGCCCGCCTCGAGGTCGCGCGCGTCGACGTCGCTCTGCACGTCGCCGCTCGCGCGGTCATCGTTGCAGTCGAGCACGCTGCCCGAGTCGGGGCACGCGCTGCGAAGGTAGACGATGGTGTCGGTCATGCCGGTGCCCGAGAGGTTCGTCGTGACGTAGAGATCGGCCTTCGTGTCGGCCGGCACCGTCACCACGTAGATCGTCTCGGCGCCGATCGCGCCCCGAGGATCGGCCACGCACATCGTGCTCGGCGCGAAGTTGCCGAGCCCCGCGCCCGTCGTGCCCATGTGGACGAGCGGCATCGTGCCGTCGAGGGGCACGGTGAGCGGGATGGCGGCGCCGCACGCGGCCGCGATGGCGCCGGTCGCCGCGCACACGTCCGCGACGCAGCTCATCTCCGGGCGGCACACCACGCTGCCGCCGCAGGTCTCGCCCTCGCCCACGAGGGTGGCCTCGGCGATCGGGACCATCAGCGGCTCGCTCAGCGCGTACGCCGAGTCGAACACGCGGAAGCGCGCCTGGCCGGCGCCGACCGCGCGGAGGTAGCCCGTGAGGTTGATGTTCGAGCCGAGCACGATCGCGTTGCCGGTGAAGTCGGTCGTGTCCGGCACCGGCTCGAAGAAGACGAGGAAGACGTCGCCGTCCTCGGTGGCCTCGCCGTCGCCGTAGATGTCGAGCAGCTGGCCGCTCGCTCCGTAGAAGTTGAGCGCCACGCCGCGCGCGTCCGCGCCGCTGTCGGTGCCGGTCGCGCTGATGAGCGTGTCGTCGTTGGCGAGGAGGAGCGTGCCGGCGGCGAGGGTCGGCGTCGAAGACGCGCTGACCGTGATGTCGAGCCGCACGCGCCCCGAGTCGACGGTGCCCTGCTCGGCCGGCGGCTGGCTGTAGCCGGTGACGAGGATGTAGAGCGTGTCGCCGCCGGTCGCGGTGAACGCGCCCTGGGTGCGGAACTCCGTCTGGCTCGCGTCATCGAAGCACGTCGGCGGGAAGACGCCGGGCGGCACGGTCTCGCAGGTCTCGCGCACCTGGAGCACGGTGTTGAAGTCGGCGTCGGTGTCTCCATCGAAGACCGTGTCGAGCTCGACCTGCACCGAGCCGGTGCCCGGGACGCGCAGCTCGATCACCTCCTGCGGCGCCCAGCGGAGCTCTCCCTCCACGTTGCCGCACGAGAGGCCGAGGTCGCGCGGGCGCGTCTCGGTCATCGTCGTGTCGAGCATCACCGTCACGGTGTCGTCGAGCACGCCGTCGACGCGCGTCGTCTCGGTGCAGGTGAGCGGCGGCCCTCCGTCGGGCGGGCCCGCGTCCTGCCCGCCGTCGGGCGGGCCCGCGTCGGGATCGGCCGGGACCGCTCCGTCGCACGCGGAGAGGACCATCACGAGCGCGAGGAGCGAAGAAGAGGTGCGCGTCACCGACATGAGTGCCTGCCTAGCCAAAGCGGGAGGCGTCGTGAATAGCACGTCTTCGGGTCCTCGTACCGGACCACACGCAAGATGATCGATTGGGCGGGCCTCCCACCCGTTCGTCCTGAGCGCGGCTCGCACAGCGAGTCGCAGTCGAAGGACGCCGCGGCCGCGCGCCCTTCGACTCCTGAGCCTGGCCGT
Organism: Pseudomonadota bacterium; assembly: GCA_023427125.1. GTDB lineage: Bacteria > Myxococcota_A > Polyangia > Polyangiales > Sandaracinaceae > JAEZBP01. Next base: position 3,107 of record JAEZBP010000340.1, read on the forward strand.
TGGGGCAGCCTGCGGCTGCGCGCTCAGGGCGAACGCGGTCAGGCTCCCTGTGCTCCGGGGCCAGTCCGCTCGGGGGACCCGAGATTGTGCATTGACGGGGCTCCGCAGCCGGCACACCCTCGACGCCACTCGGGCGGCCTCCCTATGAACCATCGATCCTTCTTGCTTCTCCTCCTGTGGTCCAGCCTCTCCGGCTGCGACGGAGCTCAGCCGGAGGCGGACGCGTACGTGCCGACGCCCGACGCGGGGCCTGCGCTCGAGCCCAGCTCGCTCTTCGAGGCGTGCAACGAAGACTGGCAGTGCCCCGGGGAAGGCGCGGTCTGCCGGACCGCCGCCGACGGCTACCCGGGCGGCTACTGCACGGTGCCCTGCGAGGACCGCACGCCCTGCCGCGCGGGGAGCGTCTACCACCACTGCGCGACCCGCGAGGGCGAGACGCGCTCGTACTGCGAGCGCCGCTGCCTGAACGGCATCGACTGCGGGCGCGACGGATACACCTGCGCCGGCGAGCTGCCTCCGTCCGGCGGCGTGTGCATCGCGGTCTGCTCGAGCGACGCGCAGTGCGGGAGCGGGACGCGCTGCGATCCGTACTCGGGCGAGTGCGTCGACGGCGAGCCGGCCACCGGCGCCGTGACCGGCGAGGCGTGCGACGGGCCGGAGGACTGCCGGAGCGGCCAGTGCGTGCTCGAGGTGAGCGAGGACGGCGTGCCGACCGGGTGGATCGGCGGCTACTGCAGGGCCAACTGCATCCTCCCGCCCGGCTTCAACAACAACGACTTCTACGCGGGCGACGCGCTGCCGCAGGCCACCTGCGCGGGCGACGCCGTGTGCCTGCCGGCCCAGGGCCAGTCGCGCGGCGACCTCGGCACTTGCTACGACCAGTGCACGACCGACGACGACTGCCGCGCCGGCTACGGATGCCTGAAGGACATCCAGCTCGCGAGCGGCGGCGTCAGCCGCTACTCGAACGGGGTCTGCGTCCCGGCGGCCTGCAGCGCGTCGGCGCCGTGTCCGGCCGGCTACGATTGTGTCACTGTCCAAGGCAGCGACGGCCAGCCCCGCAACGTGTGCGCGCCCTAGCTCGCGCCCGGAGGAAGCGATCATGCGAACGACCATCCTGATCACGATCGCCGCTCTCACGTGTGCGGCCGGCTGCAAGCCCTCGCCGTCCGACCCGGACAGCGGCATCACGCTGCCCGACGCGAGCCAGCAGGACGACGCGGGGCCGACCTGCGGCGATCCGGGCACCGGCTACGGCACCAGC
>JAEZBP010000481.1 GCA_023427125.1 Pseudomonadota bacterium
CCCCTCGAGCGGCTGCGCCCCCGCCGCCGTCGGCACCCCGGGCGAGGTCTTCGTCGACGCGTACCCCTACTGAGTTGCTGGGCGCGCGCTTCGCGAGCGCGCGGGCCGAGCTACGCGGCACTGACCCGGTGGCCTTCCCATCCCCGGTGTCCAGTCAGCCGGACCACTCCGCGCGGCGCTCCCCGAGCGCCGTGGTCTTGCGACGGCCTTTGAGTTGGCTGGGCGCGCGCTTCGCGAGCGCGCGGCCGAGCTATGCGACTCTTCCGTCCAGTTGGCGCTCCCCGTCCCCGGTGTCCAGCGGAGGGTGAACGCGCAGCTCGGCGTTCCTCCGAGCCGTGATCTTGCGACACGTTTGAGCGGCGGGATACGGGCCGGGCGAAGAACGGCCCAGCCTCAGATCGCGCCGGTCTCGACCGTGTGCTTCACGAGGTCGTGGGCGAACGGGCTCCACGTGAAGTCGACCTGGCCGCCGCGGAACGAGGCGATCGTGTAGATGATCGCGAGCGCGATGAGGAGCGTGACGGCCAGCATCGCGATGAAGCGCGGGGCGGTGTACTTCTGGTCGACGCTCGACAGCTTCCCGTGGGCGGATTCGATCTCGGCCATGCTCGGCTCCGTAGGGTCGGTGGACGCGGGAGCCAACTACCGCCCCGCCCAACAATTGTCCAGCGGATTCAGGAGGGCCGAGGGCTTCAGGCGCCGACCCGCTCGTCGAGCGACGGGCTCGCATCGGCTACGATGCCCTTCATGCTTCTCTTCGGCGATCGGATGGCGGGGCTCGCGACGGCCTGCGCCTCGATCCTCTGTCTCGTCCCTGCGCAGCGCGCGAGCGCCGACCCGCCCGAGCTCGCGCTCGCGCTCGAGGGAGGGGTCGCGTGGAGCCACAGCAGCCACACCTACCAGTTCTTCGATCCGGAGGACGGGCCGAACGACGCGGGCAGCGTCAGCGTGCTCGGACCCGCCGGGGCGCTGCACTTCGAGCTCAGCTGGAAGGCGGCATCGATCCTTCGCGTCGGCGGCTTCGCCCGCCTCGCCTTCGCCGGCGCACCGGAGACCCCCTTCTCCGAGTCGCTCGGTGTCCAAGGGACCATCGGCTTGGGGGTGACGGTCCGCCTCGAGCCCGAGGAGCGCACCGACGGTCCCTACGGCGGGCTCTGGGTCGGGTTCGGCGGCGTCGTGCCGCATGGAGCGGGCTTCGTCGGCGGAGTCGACGCGGGATATCGATGGCTCCTCGGCGAGCGATGGTCGATCGGGCTCGGCGGCTCCGTCTCCACCCAGTGGAGCTTCTTCGGCGAGAGCGGCGACCACGGCCGCTACGAGTACACGCAGGGTGCCGTCTGGCCCGCCGTGCACCTGCGCGTCGCGCACCTCTGACCGCGTCAGATCGCACTTCGCGCGGGGAGCGAGTAGCCGCGGGGCTCGGTCGAGGAGGCGCGCTGCCCTATCGGGCGGGCCACCTTGGGGCGGCCGGACGCGCTGCCGGATGGGCAGCTGCGTCGTCCCGGGCGCATGACGTGACGGCGGCTCGGCCACGGGCGGTGTCTGCGAACGACGCGTGAGCTGCGTTCCGTCGGCGATCGGCGACGGCGCGGGCTGCGTGGGGAGGGAGAAGAAGTCGGACGCCGCGATCGCGCCGCGCACCGAGCCGCCCCGTGCTCGAGATCGAGATCTGATCGCGGAACATCGCGCCCGACGAGCGCTGGCGAGCCCCCACCACACCGCGTCGAGGACCTCGAGCCCGTGAGCGAGCACGGCGTCGGCGTTCGGTTCCCGAGCGCGAGGTCGCCCCGGCTGGGCTAGCGGCTCGCCTTCGAGGCGGGGAAGGACCGGTCCAATCACGCGGGCAGAGGATGTGCCGCGCCCGTCCCTGCGGCGCGACGAGGCTCGTCGCGCTCCTCCCCCCACACCCTGCGCGCCCACTTCTCGATCCCCACGATCGCGTAGATCGCGAGGCCGACGGCCACGATGAGGGCCCAATCCTCGAGCGCGATCGGCGCGCTGCCGAACGCGGTGTTCATCACGGGCACGTAGGTGAACGCGATCTGCAGCACGATCATCGACGCGACGCCCGCCAGCACCCAGCGGTTCGAGAAGACGCCGATGCGGAACATCGAGTAGCGGAGCGACCTGCAGTTGAAGAGGTAGAACAGCTCGCCGACCACGAACACGTTCACCGCGATCGTGCGCGCGTCGTGGAGCGAGCGTCCGTCGGCGAGCGCGAGCTCGAACAGGCCGAACGAGCCCGCCAGCAGGAGCACGCCGACGAGCACGATGCGGGACGCGAGCGTCTTCGTCAGGATCGGGCTCTTCGGCTCGCGGGGCGGCCTCGCCATGATCCCAGGCTCCTTCGGCTCGAACGCGAGCATGAGGCCGAGCAGCACTGCGGTCGTCATGTTGATCCACAGAATCTGGAGCGGGGTGATCGGGAGCTCGAGGCCCGCGAAGACGGCGACGAGGATGACCAGGCCTTCACCGATGTTCGTCGGGAGCGTCCACGTGATGAACTTGACCAGGTTGTCGTAGACGCCGCGCCCTTCCTCGACCGCCGCCTCGATCGAGGCGAAGTCGTCGTCGGCGAGGACCATGTCGGCCGACTCCTTCGCGACCTCGGTGCCGGTGATGCCCATCGCGATGCCGATGTCGGCTTGCTTGAGCGCCGGCGCGTCGTTGACGCCGTCGCCCGTCATCGCGACGACGTGGCGGTGCACGTGCGCGCTCTGCAGCGCTCGCACCAGTCGGAGCTTCTGTTCGGGCGCGACGCGAGCGAACACCGCCGTGCGGTGCGCGCGATCGATGAGCTCGTCGTCGCTGAGCTGCGCGATCTCGCGCCCGGTCAGCGCGACGAGGCGCGCGTCCGCGCCCTCTGCCGCTCCCTGTAGGGCGATCTGCTCCGCGATGGCCGACGCGGTGCGCGCGTGATCGCCGGTCACCATCTTCACCATGATCCCCGCGGCCTGACACGCCTTCACGGCAGCGGCGGCCTCGGGGCGCGCCGGATCGATCATGCCCTGCATCCCGAGGAGCTCGAGGCCGCTCTCGAGATCCGCGTGTTCGATCGAGGTCGCGGTCGGCGGCAGCTCCTTTCGCGCGAACGCGAGCACGCGCAGGCCGCGCGCCGCCATCTCGTCGGTGATCCGCTCGACGTCGCTCACGTCGATCGGTAAGGCTCCGCGCTGTGACCACACCGCCCCGCAGCACGCGAGGATGCGCTCGGCCGAGCCCTTCACGTACGCCACGCGCTTGCCGCGCGCGTCGTGGAGCGTGGCCATGTACTGTCGCTCGGACTCGAACGGCAGCACGTCGATCCGCGGGAGATCGGCTTCGCTCGCGCGCACGCCGAGCTGCTCGGCCGCGACGAGGAGCGCCGCCTCGGTCGGATCGCCCTCGGCCCTCGGCTCTCCGTCCTCCGTGGTGACGGAGCGCGCGTCGTTGCAGGCCGCGCCGGCGAGCAGGAGCTCGCGCAGGCTCGGCGAGCCCTCGCTCGGCTCGCGCCCGACGCCCACGAGACCGTCGGCCGGTGACCAGAGATCCGTCACCGTCATGCGGTTCTGGGTGAGCGTCCCGGTCTTGTCCGTGCAGATCACGGTCGTGCTGCCGAGTGTCTCGACGGCCGGGAGTCGGCGGATGATCGCGTGACGGCGCGCCATCTTCGCGACGCCGATCGCGAGCGTGATCGTGAGCGCCGCGGGCAGCCCTTCGGGGATCGCGCCGACCGCGAGCGCGACGGCGGCCATGAACATGTCGATCGGCGGCTCGCCGCGCAACGAGCCAACGAGGAACGTGACGCCTGCCAGGCCGAGAATGACGAACAACAGGATCTTGCTGAAGCCCGCGACCTTCCGCGTGAGCGGTGTCTCGAGGACGTCCGCGCTCGCGATGAGCTCGTTGATGCGACCGATCTCCGTGCCGTCTCCGGTCGCGACCACCACGCCCGCGCCGATACCGTGCGTCACGAGCGTCGACGAGTAGGCCATGTTCGAGCGATCGGCGAGCGGCGTGTCGGCGGGCAGCTGATCCGTGTGCTTGGGGACCGGCACCGACTCGCCGGTCAGGCTCGCCTCCTGGACCTGCAGCTCGCGCTGGCGCAGCAGCCGGAGATCGGCGGGCACGCGATCGCCGGACTCGAGCAGGACGAGATCGCCGGGGACGAGCTCGATCGCGTCGACCCGCAGCTTCTCTCCGGCCCGGAGCACCGTCGCCTCGGCGCTCATCGACGCGGCGAGCGCCTCGATCGCGCGGCGCGCCTTCGACTCCTGAAGAAAGCCGATGACCGCGTTGACGAGGACGACGCCGAAGATGACGCCCGCGTCGACGACCTCCTTCAGCACCGCGGTGATCACCGCGGCCGCGATCAAGATGTAGACGAGCGGCTGATGGAACTGTCGCAGGAAGAGGATGAAGCGGCTCTCGGCCTTGCGCCGCGTGATCGCGTTCTGTCCGAATCGCGCTCTGCGACGCTCGATCTCGAAGCGGTCGAGACCCTGCGAGGCGTTCGTCTCGAGGATGCGTGTGATCTCCGACTCCGGCAGCTCCTGCCAGTGGTTCGCCAACAGACGCTCCATCGACCGCCTCTAGGCGAGGTGGTGCGCAATTGCGATGCCAAAGAGGTCCATTGACGAAGGCGAAACCATCTCACGCGAGGCACGCCTGAGCCCGCGCGTCCCTTCGCCTCGCCGTGCCCGATCCCCCCGCGTTGCCCGCGGGCGGCGCAGCTCCCAGCACTCCCGGTCCGAAGCTCGTTCCGGGCCTCAGGCGCCCAACCCGCATCGAACTTCGGGGCGCGGGCCTAGGCCGGATTATTCACGAGGGCGCCAGGGGCAGGCCGTAGCTCGTCGAGGACGCTTGGTCGCACGCCCGAAGCGCAGCGAGGAGCGTAGTTTCCCTACGTGACGAGCGAGCATCGGACGTACGGCCAATGGTTCCGGCGAGATGCGGTGTGACGCGGCGCACTCGTGAATAATCCGGGCTAGCTCCGTCTCTGCGCTTGACGAAGCTCCTGCACAGGTTCGAGCACGGGGTGACGGTCGTGCTCGCAGCGATGATGATGATCGTCGTCGTGCTCGCGGTCCTCGAGCTCGGCTGGATCGTCGTCAACGACGTCCTCTCACCACCCGTCGTGTTCCTCGAGATCGACGAGCTGATCGAGATCTTCGGCGCGTTCTTCCTCGTGCTGATCGGCATCGAGCTCCTCGAGACCATCAAGGCCTACCGGACCGAGGGCGTCGTGCGGGTGGAGGTCGTCATCCTCGTCGCGATCATCGCGCTCGCGCGCAAGGTGATCGTCTTCGACTCGGCGAAGGACGGCTCGATGATGGCGCTGATCGGCATCGCGGCAGCGCTGGTCGCGCTCGGCATCGCGTATCGCTTCGTCAAGCAGACGCGCGCGCCCGCGCGTTGATCGGGCACGCGTGAGCGGCGCGGGGGCTCAGCGAGCGAGGCTCGGGTCGAGGGCGCCGGCGGGCGCCTCGGGCGCGGCGGCGAGC
>JAEZBP010000501.1 GCA_023427125.1 Pseudomonadota bacterium
ATCGAGGAGACCGAAGCCGGGAGCCGAGCCGAAGGCGAGGCCCCGGCCCTCCTCGAGCGAAGCGAGCGACAGCAAGAGCGAGGGAGAGGGCTACGGCGAGAGCGGGACGGAGGAGACGAGGATGCCGTCCGCGTCGGCGTACAGGTGAGCGCCTGGCGCGAAGCGCACCCCCGCGAACGACACCGGCACATCCCGCTCCCCGAATCCACGCTTCTCACTCCGCCGCGGCGTCGTCGCCAGACAGCGCACCCCCACATCGAGCGCGTCGATCGCCACGCTGTCCCGGATCGCGCCCCACACCACGATCCCCGCCCAGCCGTTCTGGATCGCGAGCGTCGCGAGCTGATCCCCCACCAGCGCCGCGCGCAGCGACCCGCCGCCGTCGATCACCAGCACGCAGCCCTCGCCGCGCTCCTCGAGCGCGCTCCGCACCAGCGCGTTGTCCTCGTGCACTTTCAGCGTGCGGATCGGACCGGAGAACGCGCGGCGGCGGCCGAACGCGAGGAAGTGACCCTCGGCGACCTGCACCAGCGCGCCGTCCGAGAGGCTCTTGTCGTAGAGGTCGGCGGTCGAGGTGGACATGCCCCTCGGAGTAGCAACGCTCGGCGCCGTTGTCCGCCTGATCCGAGCGGCTACCTGTTCGGGGAGGCCACATGAACGGACGCACACCGGGCACACCCGCGCCGCCGCCGCCCGAGGGCACCAAGGGAGCCGGCGGATCGCAGATGGGCGCGCCGCGCGGCGGCGTGGTCCTCGTGATCCTCCTCGCGCTCCTCGCCTTCGGCGTTACGCAGCTCCTCTTCGCGCGCCCGGCGGCGTCGCCGATCCGCTACGACGAGCTCAAGCGCTACGTGCGCGAGGGGCGCGTCGACTGGGTGGTGCTCTCGGACGACGAGATCCGCGGCGCCTTCGAGGAAGGAAAGGTCCCCTCGCACGTGCAAGAGGAGGGGCGCGCCACCGCCGAGCGCAGGTTCGTCACGCCTCGCGTCGAGGACGAGGCGCTCGTCGACGAGCTCGAGCGTGCGGGCGTCGCGTACCGAGGCGAGCCGAGCTCGGCCTGGGCCGAGAGCTGGCCGACCCTGATCTACATCGCGATGACCATCTTCCTGATGGTCTTCCTCTGGCGCGGCATGTTCCGTCGGATGGCCGGTCAGGCCGGCGGGGTCCTCTCCTTCGGCAAGAGCCGCGGCAAGGTGATCCAAGAGGCCGACGTGCACGTCACGTTCGCCGACGTCGCCGGCGCCGACGAGGCGAAGCAGGAGCTGCAGGAGATCATCGAGTTCCTCAAGCGCCCCGAGAAGTTCCGGCGCATCGGCGCGCGCATCCCGAAGGGCGTCCTCTTGGTCGGCCCGCCCGGCACCGGCAAGACGCTGATGGCGCGCGCGGTCGCCGGCGAGGCCGGCGTGCCCTTCATCTCGATCAGCGGCTCGGAGTTCGTGGAGATGTTCGTCGGCGTCGGCGCCGCGCGGGTGCGCGATCTCTTCGAGCAGGCGCTCAAGGCCGCGCCGTGCATCGTGTTCATCGACGAGCTCGACGCGCTCGGGCGCTCGCGCGGACAGGGCGCGATCATGGGCGCCAACGAGGAGCGCGAGACCACGCTGAACCAGCTGCTCGTCGAGATGGACGGCTTCGAGCCGCGCGAGGCGGTGATCCTGATGGCCGCCACCAACCGCCCCGAGGTGCTCGACCCGGCGCTGCTCCGCCCCGGCCGCTTCGATCGCCAGGTGCTCGTCGATCGCCCCGACCGTAAGGGCCGCGAGCAGATCCTGCGGGTGCACGTGCGCCCGGTGAAGCTCGCGGAGGACGTCGATCTCGAGACGCTCGCCAAGCGCACGCCGGGCTTCGCCGGCGCCGATCTCGCGAACCTCGTGAACGAGGCCGCGCTCCTCGCCGCGCGGCGCGACGCGGGCGAGGTGGGCATGCGGGACTTCTCCGCGGCGATCGATCGCGTCGTCGCGGGCCTCGAGAAGAAGAACCGCTTGATGGACGACGAGGAGCGCAAGCGCATCGCCTATCACGAGGTCGGGCACGCGCTGGTCTCGCACCTCTCGGGGAGCGACGAGCGCGTCCACAAGATCTCGATCGTCCCGCGGGGCATCGCGGCGCTCGGGTACACGATGCAGCTGCCCGATCAGGAGAAGTACCTGATGACCGAGGGGCAGATCCGCGTGCGGCTGCGGGGCCTGCTCGGCGGCCGCGCCTCGGAGGAGGTCGTCTTCGGTGAGGGCTCGACCGGCGCGCAGAACGATCTGCTGAAGGCGACCGAGGTCGCGCGCGCGATGGTGACCGAGTACGGCATGAGCGATCGGCTCGGGCCCGTGCACCTCTCGCGCGAGCGGCGGCCGGTGTTCCTGGGCGAGAAGCCCACGCCCTCGCTCACGCCGACCTACGGCGAGAGCGTCGCCGATCAGATCGACGCCGAGGTCCGGCGGATCGTCGCGCGGGCGCTCGAGGAGGCCAAGCAGCTCTTGACCGAGGGCCGCGAGGCGCTCGAGGCGATGACGAAGCGGCTCCTCGAGAACGAGCAGCTCGAGGGCAGCGAGCTCGACGCGCTGCTCGCGAAGGCGCTCGAGGCGCACCGCGCGCGCCGCCAGGAGGCCGCGGAGTAGGGCGGTCTCGATGCCGCGCGCTCGCCACCGCCGCGCCTCCGAATCTCCACACCCTCGGCCGCGCGCCGCCGCCGCCATCGCGCAGCCTCTCTCGATGACGCGCACTTCCGGTGCCCCGGCGCTCGTGCTCGCGAGCGGCCTCTACCTCGCCCTCTACGCCGCGCGGGTCTTCACGACCGGCCGGCTGACCTACGGCTTCCTGCTCTGGAACCTCGCGCTCGCGTGGGTGCCCTGGGTGATGGCGCAGGCCTCGTGCGCGGCGGCGCGGCGGCGCTGGACACCGGCGGCGTGGGCGCTCGGGGCCGCGGGGCTCGCGTTCTTGCCGAACGCGCCCTACCTCGTGACCGACTTCGTCCACCTCCGGCCGCGCCCGGGCGCGCCGCTCTGGTACGACTGCGCGCTGCTCGGCACCGCGGCGCTGATCGGCCTGGCGGCCGGCGGCCTCTCCCTGCGCGCCGTCCACGGCTGGGTGAGCGAGCGCTACGGC
>JAEZBP010000588.1 GCA_023427125.1 Pseudomonadota bacterium
CCTCCTCGAGAGCGACATCCAGGCCGCCGAGCCGGTCGACCAGGCCGCGCGCGGCGGCGTCCTTCCCGGACCAGACCCGGCCCCGGGCGAGCGGCTCGATCTCGTCCGTCTTGCGGCCGCGACCACGCGCGACCACGCCGACGAAGGCGCGGTAGAACGCGTCGACCTCGCGATCGAGGATCGCGTCCTCGACCGCGCCGAGCTTGCCCGGCCGCCGCAGCATGTCGGCGTGCGGCGCCTTGCGGATCGTGTCGACCTTCACGCCGAAGCGCTCCATCAGCGGCTCGGTCACGAGGCGCGCGGCGACCACACCGATCGAGCCGGTGATGGTGAGCGGCTGCGCGACCACCGCGTCGGCCCCCGCCGCCACGTAGTAGCCGCCGCTCGCCGCGACGTCCCCGAAGCACGCGACCACCGGCTTCTTCTCGCGCAGGCGCTCGACCTCGCGATGGATCAGATCGCTCGCCAGCGCCGAGCCCCCGGGCGAGTCGACGTGCAGCACCACGCCCGCGATCATCGGGTTCTTGCGCGCGGCTCGGAGGGTCGTGATCGTCGAGGCGTACTTGATGCCGGCGCGCGTCGCGGGCGCCCCCTGCGTGATCGCGCCGTGGACAGGGATGATCGCGATGTAGCGATCGGGCGAGAGCCTCTTGAGCAGCCGCTCCTTGCGCCACGAGTAGTAGCGCGGCGCACGCACGACCGGGATCAGCTCGCCCGTGCGGGTGAGGCAGAGGGGGAGCTCGTCCTCGTAGCAGACGCCGTCGATCAGCCCCTCCTCGCGCGCGTGCTCGGCGCTGATCAGGGCCTTGTCGAAGAAGGCGTCGACCTTCGCGCGGTCCGCCCCGGGCCTCGCCGCGAGCGCGTCGCGCAGCGCGCCGTCGATCGTGTCGAGGAGGGCCTCGGTCTGCTCGCGCTGCGGCTCGCTCATCGAGTCGCGCATCGCCGGCTCGGCCGCGGTCTTGTACTCGGCGCGCCGGTGGACCTCGACCTCCACGCCCGCGTGATCGAGCAGGCCCTTGAAGTACGTCACGCTCGCCGCGAGCCCGAGCGGCGAGAGCTGCGCGTGCGGGCTGGCCAGGACGCGATCGGCCGCCGACGCGACGTAGAGCTCGCGGTTGCCTCCGCCCTGAGGGAGGTAGACGACCACCTGGCGGCCGCTCTCCCTCAGGCGCAGGAGGATGTCGCGCAGGGACTGGCACGTCGCCCACCCCGCGACCAGCGGCGGCACGTCGAAGACGACGCCCTCGATACGATCATCCTCGACGACGAAGTCCGCCAGCTCGCGCAGGAGCGTCAGCGACGTCGGCCGCGCCTCGGCGAGGCCCGGGATCCAGTCGACGAAGAAGGGCACCGGACGCTCGATCTCCACCAGGCGAGGCCGGAGGCGAACGTGCACCCAGCGGGACCGAGGCCGCGACGCGGCTCGGCCCAAGTACCAGAGAGGCGCCGTCAGGAGACGCATGAGGTTCGAGAGGAGTCGCGCGACGAAGGCGAACACGTTGGGTCCTCGGTGCAGCATGACGCGCTGAGGGGCCGTGAGCGAATTCTTCCCGGGGCTCCGCCTCGCAGATCCGCTCCGGCCGGTGACGATTGCGCATGCCGCTGTCGCGGATTACGACGCTTGCGCGTCCTCGAGGAGCGCCGCCTTGAATCAGACCGAAAAGCCATGGCACGCCATGAGCGCCGCCGAGGCGCTCGAGTACTGGGAGGCCGATGGTCGGGTGGGGCTCACGCCCGAGGAGGTCGAGCGACGTCGCGCGCAGCTCGGGGAGAACGCGCTGCCGGAGCCACCCAAGCCGAGCGCGATCAAGCAGCTCCTCGGGCAGCTCGCCGATCCGCTGGTCGGCGCGCTCCTGGTCGCGGCGCTGGTCTCGCTCGGCGTCGCGATCAGCGAGCCGCACGGGAGCTGGATCACCCGCTTCAGCGACACCGCCGCGATCCTCCTGATCGTCGTCGTCAACGCGCTCATCGGCTTCTTCCAAGAGCGGCGCGCGGAGGCCGCGCTCGACGCGCTCTCGAAGATGGCCGCGCCGAGCGCGAAGGTCGTGCGCGAGGGCGCCGTCTCGATCCTCCCGGCGCGCGCGCTCGTGCCGGGCGACTTGCTCGAGCTCGAGGCCGGAGACTCCGTCCCCGCGGACGTGCGCCTCGTCAGCGCGCGCGAGCTCCAGACCGAGGAGGCGGCGCTGACCGGCGAGTCGACGCCGGTCTCGAAGGACGCCGAGGGAGCGCTCGCGACGGACGCGCCGCTCGGCGACCGCGAGACGATGGTCTACCTCGGGACCTCGATCGTGCGGGGACGCGCCCGCGCCGTCGTGGTCGCCACCGCGCAGTACACGGAGCTCGGCCGGATCGGCGCGCTGATCCGCTCGGCCGAGCGCGAGGACACGCCCCTCGAGCAGCGGCTCGCGCGGCTCGGCAAGATCATCCTCCTCCTCTGCCTCGCGATCAGCGCGCTCCTCTTCATCCTCGGGATCGTGCAGGGCGGCCGCAGCTGGACGGTGCTGCTGCTGACCGCGGTGAGCCTCGCCGTGGCGGCCATCCCGGAGGGACTGCCCGCCATCACGACCATCACGCTCGCGCTCGGGATGCAGCGGATGGCGCAGCGCGGCGCGATCGTGCGCAAGCTGCCGGCGGTCGAGACGCTGGGCAGCGCGACGATCATCTGCAGCGACAAGACCGGCACGCTCACCCAGAACGCGATGACCGTGCGGGTGGTGGCGACCTCCGAGGCCAGCTACCGCGTGACCGGCGAGGGCTACGGCCCCGACGGCGGCGTGTACGAGGGAGAAACCAAGGCAGAGACGGATGCGGTGCTGCTCGAGCTCGCGCGGGTCTCGGCGCTCTGCAACACCGCGCACTTCGAGCGCACCGAGAGCGGCCTCAAGGTCATCGGCGATCCCACCGAGGCCGCGCTGCTCACGCTGGCGGGCAAGCTCGGCCTCACGCGCGAGGCCGCCCACGAGGCCTTCGAGATCGAGCGGGAGCTGCCCTTCGACAGCGACCGCAAGCGGATGTCGGTGGTGGCGCGGAGCAAGGAAGGCGGCACGACCGCCGCGTACGTCAAGGGCTCGGCGGATCTGCTGCTCCCGATCTGCGATCGGGTGCTGACCCGCGAGGGCATCGTGCCCCTCACCGAGGACGAGCGCGCGCGGCTGCTCGCGCTCAACGAGAGCTACGCCGCCGACGCGCTCCGCGTCCTGGCCCTCGCGATCCGGCCCGATCCCGGCGACGATCCGGAGCGCGAGCTCTGCTTCGTCGGCTTCGCGGCGATGATCGATCCGCCGCGGCCCGAGGCGATGCAGGCGGTGAAGGAGTGTCAGAAGGCGGGCATCCGCGTCGCGATGATCACCGGCGACCACAAGCTCACCGCGATGGCGATCGCGCGCGAGCTGGGCTTCTGGGACGACGAGAAGTCACTGGCGATGACCGGGGCCGAGCTCACCCAGCTCGGCGAGCAGCGCCTCCTCGGCGTGATCGATCGGGTGGCGGTGTTCGCGCGCGTGACGGCCGAGCAGAAGCTGCGGCTCGTCCGCGCCCTCAAGCAGCGGGGCAACGTCGTCGCGATGACCGGCGATGGCGTCAACGACGCGCCGGCGCTGCGCGAGGCGCAGATCGGCGTCGCGATGGGCAAGGGCGGGACCGACGTGGCCCGCGAGGCCTCGGAGATGGTGCTCGCGGACGACAACTTCGCGACGATCGTGGAGGCCGTGCGGGAGGGCCGCGCGATCTTCCGCAACATCCAGAAGTTCATCTTTTTCCTGAACAGCTCCAACGCCGGCCTCGTGGCGGCCGTCATCATCAGCTCGTTCTTCGAGTGGATGCCGCAGCTCACGCCGCTCCAGCTCCTCTGGGTCAACCTGGTGACCAACGGGCTGCCCGCCCTCGCGCTCGGGGTGGACCCGCCCGAGCCGGGACAGATGGAGGAGCCCCCGCGCGACCCGAAGGAGAGCATCGTCGGGCTGCGCGATCTGCTCGGGATGCTGCTGGTCGGCGCGGTGATGGGCGGGGCGGCGCTGTCGGTGATGTGGCTCCCCGAGATCGCGCCCGAGCTCGTCGGGGGCGGCAGCCGCGAGAACGACCTGGCCCGCGCCCGGGCGATGTCCTTCACGATCCTGGCGATCTCGCCGCTCTTCCACGCGTGGAGCTGCCGGAGCCGGACCCGGAGCGCGTTCGCCAAGCTCTTCTCGAACCGGGCGCTCTGGGGCGCGGTGGCGGTGAGCGCGACGGTCCACGTCGTCACGCTGGTCGTACCAGCGCTCTACCCGGTGTTCCACACCCACGCCCTGACCGGGACCGAGTGGGGCATCGTGATCGCCCTCGCCTTCCTGCCGATCCCCGTATTCGAGGCGATCAAGCTGCTGCAGCGCGTGGCGCGACCGGCGAGGCGCGCATGAGCCTTTACGTGGCGCGGCCCCTCTGATACCTACGTGTCCCAGCCGGGCCGCGCGCGTGGTGACCCTCGCGTGGCGACTGTGCGGAGGAGCGCATGACGAACCCGCAGATGGTGATGTACGAGGCCGAGTTCAACCAGATCCAGGCGATCGTCGATCGGCTGGTGAAGGAGGCGAACGCGAAGGTCGTATTCATCATCGACAAGAACGGACAGCTGATCGCCGCATCCGGCGACACCGAGCAGATCGACACGACCTCGCTGGCCTCCCTCACGGCGGGCAACATCGCCGCGACGGGTGGGATGGCCAAGCTCCTGCGTGAGAACGAGTTCACGACTCAGTTCCACGAGGGCGAGCAGTCGAACATCCACATCCAGCTCGTCGGGAACCGGGTCATTCTGGTGGTGATCTTCGACAGCAAGACGAGCCTCGGGCTCGTGCGCCTGCGAGTCAAGAAGTCGAGCGAGGAGCTGAACGGCATCTTCGAGGCCCTCCTCAAGAAGGTGCAGGATCCAGCCCGCGAGACGCCCTTCGCAGAGATAACCGACGAAGACATCGACAACCTCTTCAACGATTGAGGCGCCGATGTCGTTCATCAATTACCTCTCGCGTGAGATCAACTGCAAGATCGTCTTCTACGGGCCTGGCCTGTGCGGAAAGACGACCAACCTGCAGCACATCTACAACAAGACCAACCCGGAGGCGAAGGGGAAGATGATCTCCCTCGCCACCGAGACCGAGCGGACGCTGTTCTTCGACTTCCTCCCGCTCGCGCTCGGTGAGATCCGCGGCTTCAAGACCCGCTTTCACCTCTACACGGTGCCGGGCCAGGTCTTCTACGACGCCAGCCGCAAGCTGATCCTCAAGGGGGTCGACGGCGTGGTCTTCGTGGCGGACTCGCAGATCGCCCGCATGGAGGCGAACCTCGAGTCCCTCGAGAACCTGCGCACGAACCTGGCCGAGCAGGGCTACTCGCTCGACAAGCTCCCCTACGTCATCCAGTACAACAAGCGCGACATGCCGGCGATCGCCCCGCTGGAGGAGCTCCGGCAGATGCTCAACCCGGGCAACGTCCCGGAGTTCGAGGCCGTCGCCACGACGGGCGTCGGGGTCTTCGAGACGCTGAAGGCCATCGCGAAGCTGGTCCTCACCGAGCTCAAGCGCTCGGGCGGCTGAGCTCTGTTGTCTGGCGCGCGCTGCGCGAGCGCGGGCCGAGCTACGCGGCCCTTCGGTCCGGTTGGCGCTTCCCAGCTCCGCGCTACTGCCCTAGCCCGGATGATTCACGAGTGCGCCGTGTCACACCGCATCTCGCCGGAACCATTGGCCGTACGTCCGATGCTCGCTCGTCACGTAGGGAAACTACGCTCCTCGCTGCGCTTCGGGCGTGCGACCAAGCGTCCTCGAC
>JAEZBP010000605.1 GCA_023427125.1 Pseudomonadota bacterium
GCGCTCGATCGACCGCGCCGCCGCGTCGGACTCGACGATCACGATCGCGTCCTGGCGCCGAAGCCAGCCGGACTCTCCGCCGGTCAGCTCCCCGATCAGCGCGGCGGTCCGCGCCGCGAGCGGGCCGGTCGTCTCGTCGTCATCGACCGGCAGCCAGATCTGCGCGTTGCGCGCGGAGCTGTGGGTGCCAGGGAAGAGCTCGCGCTCGAGCAGCGTGACCTCGCGCCCACCCTTCGCGGCGAGCTGCCACGCGAGCGAGAGCCCGGCGATCCCCCCGCCGATGACGACCGTGCGAAGCATCGAGGAGCGTGGAGGGTAGCAGGCAGCGCGCGTGGGCCCATCACGGGCAGTAGACGTCGTCCTGGGTCGGCGTCGCGCAGGTGCCGGCGGCGGCGCAGAAGAGGGACGCGCACTGCGTGTGCTCGGTGCACGCCTCGCCCGCGCCCTTGCGGCGCGCGCACGTGCCGCCCACGAACGCGGTGCAGTAGTACCCGTCGCGGCAGTCGAAGTAGGAGATGCACGGGGCGCCGTCCCCGCCGCGCACGACGCAGTTCCAGGTGCCTCCGCGGCTGACGCACGCCCTGTACTCGCCGTCCTCGTCGACTTCGCACGAGAGGAGGGCGGCGTAGTCCGGCCGCAGGCCCATGAAGGGGCCCGGGGTGCACTCCGCCCCACCCGCTCGCGTCCCCCGGAGCGCGCGCGCGAGGCCATCGCGCTCGACCGCCCATGCCTGGAAGCCGGTGTCGCACGTCGCGGCGAGCGTCCGCCCCTCGGCGATGACCTCGGCCCCGATGAC
Source organism: Pseudomonadota bacterium (assembly GCA_023427125.1). Lineage (GTDB taxonomy): Bacteria > Myxococcota_A > Polyangia > Polyangiales > Sandaracinaceae > JAEZBP01. Next base: position 797 of record JAEZBP010000605.1, read on the forward strand.
GGGGTCGTACCCGGTGAGGAAGTCGTCGACGAGGTCTTGGAGGATGACGCTGAAGGCGTTCTCACCCTCCCGGCAGACGCGCTGCGCCTCCATCACGCAATCGGCGCGGTACTGCTCGAAGAGCGGATCGGCCTGCAGCGCCACGCCTGCCGTGCAGCAGCCGAAGTAGGCGCCGCACATCACGTCCGCGTACTCGGCGCACACCTCCGCGACCTCGATCCTCGGCGGCGGTCCGGCGTCCGTGCCGGCGTCGGCCTGCCCGCCCTGCTGGTGGCGGCTCGGATCGTTCACGAGGGTGCAGCCGGCGAGCAGCGCGCACGCGATCGAGAGAGAGAAGCGCATCGCTCAGAAGCTCCCTCGAGCGACGAGGCCCGCGCCGTCGGGCGAGGCCCAGGGCGCGACCGCCGCCTGCGCGCTCGAGCTCTGCTCCGGCGGGAGCGCGAAGAGCAGGATGACGCCCGTCACGCCGGCCGCGGCGGCGGCGATCCAGCTCACGTCGGCGGCGATGTTGAGCGCGTTCAGGGTGGAGAGCTCCTCGCTGGTGCACGTGCCGCGCATGCCGCAGCCCGCAGCGAGGCTGCCGTCCTCGGCCTCGCTCAGCCCGGCGAAGACTCCGAACGACACCGCGAGCACGCCCGCCGCGGTGAGCATGCCGATCGCCGCCGGATGAACGCCGCCGCTCAGCGCCCGCTCGGGCTCCGGCTCCACGGCCGGCTGGGGCTCGACCGGCTCGGGCACCGCCTCCGCCCCGCGCGCCACGACCCGCTCGCGCAGCCGGGCCAGCCGCTCTTGGAGCACCGGACGGCGCTCGGCCTCGACCTCCCCCTCGGCCAGGTAGCGCTCGAGCGATCGGAGGGCGGTCTCGAGCTGCCCCGCCCGCTCGGCCGCCGAGTAAATGTTGTAGAGGATGTCCGGGTGGTGCGTGAGCTCGTACGCGCGCTCGAAGCCCTCGACCGCCGCCGGGTAGTCGCCACCGTCGAACGCCGCCGTGGCCGCGTCGAAGTGCCGCCGCGCCTCCTCGGTGCTCGCTTGCTCAGGCGCCTGGGCGAGCGCTTCTCCGTGCGACGTCGCGATGAGCAGGAAGAGCGGCAGGAAAAAGAGGAGGGGGCTGAGCCGAAGCACATGTCGAGCGTACCGGAGCGCCGCGCGGAACGGCAACCGCGCAGGTGTCCGCGCGCACGCCACGGCTCTTGGCGGCCGCGCCGATCCGCGCTACGGACGGCGGATGATTCGAGCGAAGATCCTGGGCCTGGGCTCCTACGTGCCCGATCGCGTCGTGAAGAACGAGGAGATCCCGTACCTCGACAAAGACCACGTCCGGCAGGACGCGGTGCAGACGCAGACCAACGACGAGTGGATCCGCGCCCGCACCGGGATCGAGGAGCGCCGCTACGTGCCGAACGACGGCTCGTGGACGACCAGCGATCTCGGGGTCGAGGCGGCCAAGCGGGCGATCGAGGACGCAGGGCTGACCGCCAAGGACATCGACTGCATCATCTTCGCGACGCTCTCGCCGGACATCCACTTCCCGGGCACCGGCGTGTTCTTGCAGTCCAAGCTCGGCATCGACGGCGAGAGCGGCTGCGCCTGCTACGACATCCGCCAGCAGTGCAGCGGCTTCGTGTACGGCCTCGAGATGGCCGACGCGTTCGTCCGCGCCGGCAAGTACGAGCACGTGCTGATCGTCGGGGCGGAGCTCCACAGCCACGCGCTCGAGTACACGACGCGCGGCCGTGACGTGATGGTGCTCTTCGGCGACGGCGCCGGCGCGGTCGTCGTCGGCAAGGACGAGAGCGACGACCCGCGCTCGGGCGTGATCTACACGCACTGCCAGGCCGACGGCTCGGGCGCGATGGACCTCTACCTCAAGGTCTTCGAGATCCGGCGCGCGCCCATCGTCTGGTACGACCCCCACGACACGTCGGTCAATCGCGACCTCTTCCCGACGATGAACGGCAAGAAGGTCTTCCTCCACGCCGTCCGCAACATGGTCGTTGCGACGAACCGCGCGCTCGCCGAGACCGGGCTCACTTGGGGCGAGATCGACTGGTTCGTCCCGCACCAGGCCAACCTCCGCATCAACGAGGCGGTGATCGAGTACGCCGAGATCCCGCGCGAGAAGGCCCTCAACACCATCATGTGGTACGGCAACACGACCGCCGCCACGGTGCCGCTGACCATCGATCACTGGCGCAAGGAGGGCAAGGTCAAGAAGGGCGACCTGGTCCTCTCCACGGTGTTCGGCTCGGGCTTCACCTGGGGCGCAGCGATCTTCCGCGTCTGATCACGGCGGCAGGCGTCGGCCTACCGTCACTCCGCTCCCTGATCACTCGAACATCCAGCCTGGAACGGTCGAGGTCGCGGCGGCCTCGGCGCCGGCGGCCAGCGCGGTGAGGAGCACCAGCGGCACCAGCGCGACCAGGCGCGCGATGGCCGGGCGCGTCGCGCGCCGGGCGAACTGCGAGGAGACGAGGACGACGGCGACCGGCCCCGCCCACGCGAAGAAGGGCCACGCCTGCACGATCGTCGAGAGCTCGACGATCGATTCGCTCGGCGGGTGGCTGTACGCGCCGAGCCAGTGGCGCTGGGT
>JAEZBP010000781.1 GCA_023427125.1 Pseudomonadota bacterium
TCCGGAATCTTCGGCGCTCTGCGCCTGCGATTCCGATCCCTTCGCGGGACGATGGGGCCCTGTCGACCAACGGCATCGCTTCGCGATGCCTGGTCTCCGACTCCCCGGACCCATTCGGCTGCGGGCCTCCCAGCGAGCGGATCTGGTAGGCTGCGCGGTCGATGAGCGACGAGGCGCGAGGCGATCCGTGGGTCCTCGCGGTGCCGCACAAGATGGGCGCCGCCGGCATCTCGATCGGCGAGCAGGTCGGCGGGGTCGTGGTGCTCACCGCGCAGATCGCCCGGCGGCTCGTGCCGCCGCGCCTCGATCGCTACGAGCTGGTGCGCAACCTCCACAAGATGGGCGTGAAGTCGCTGCCCATCGTGGCCGTCACCGCCCTCTTCGTCGGCGCGATCATGGTCATCCAGGCCGCGCCGCTCGTGACGCGCTTCAACGCGCGCGAGATCATCGGCTGGGGGGCGGGCTTCGCCACGCTGCGCGAGGTCGGCCCGCTCCTCATCGCGCTGATGTTCAGCGGGCGCGTCGGCGCCAACAACGCCGCCGAGCTCGGAACGATGGTGGTCACGAGCCAGATCGACGCGCTGCGCGCGCTCGCGATCGATCCGATCAGCTACCTCGTGCTGCCGCGCGTGGTCTCGATGGTCGTGATGCTCTTCGTGCTCACGGTGATAGGCGACGTCGTCGCGATCGGCGGCGCGTGCGTGGCCGCCAAGGGGCTGCTCGACGTCGATCCGCGCAGCTTCATGGCCTCGCTCTTCCTGCTGCTCACCGAGTGGGATCTCCTGACCGGCCTCATCAAGAGCCTCGCCTTCGGCCTCATGATCGCCCTCACCTCCTGCCACTTCGGCCTGAGCGTGCAGGGCGGCGCGCCCGGCGTGGGCCGCGCGGTCAACGCCGCCGTCGTCGCCGCCGCGAGCGGCATCTTCATCATCGACTACTTCTCGACCTACGTGCTCGGATGAGCTCAGCCTCGGATGGCCCGACCGTCGCGCGGCCCGCCCTCTCGGCGCCGGTCCGCCTGCTCACCGGCCTCGGCGCGCCGGTGCTCGACATCGTCTCGGACGTGCGAGACATCCTCTCCGTCTTCGTCCGCACCCTCCGCGCCGTCCTTCGCGGCAAGGTCGAGCGGCGCATCGTCGTCGAGCAGATGCACGCCATCGGCAACCGCTCGGTCTTCTTCATCGCGGTGACGATGGGCTTCATCGGGATGATCCTCGTCTTCCAGTCGGCGCTGCAGGCGCTGCGCATCGTCCCCGACCTCACCCTGCTCGGCGCGACCTTCGCGGAGATCCTCATCCGCGATCTCGCCGCGTCGATCGGCGCGATGATGCTCGCCACCCGCGTCGGCGCCGGCATCGCCGCCGAGATCGGCTCGATGGTGGTCACCGAGCAGGTCGACGCGCTCCGGATGTGCTCGGCCGATCCGATCGAGTACCTCGTCGCCCCGCGCTTCGTCGCCTCGATCATCATGACCGTGTGCCTCCTGATCTTCGCGGCGTTCGTCGCGTTCGGCGCGGGCATGGTCACGGCGAACGTCATCTTCGACGTGAACTACGCGACCTTCGCCAACTTCATGCTGGTCGACACCGGCGATCTGATCGTCGGCCTCACGAAGTGCATCGCCTACGGCGCGGCCATCCCGATCGTGAGCGCCCACCGCGGCCTCACCACCTTCGGCGGCTCGGAGGGCGTGGGCTGGGCGACCACCAGCGCGGTCGTCAGCTCCTCGCTCGCGGTGATCGTCCTGCAGTTCATCATCAGCGCGGTCGGCTACGTGATCTTCCCCGGCTGATGCCCATCCACTTCAAGAACGTGTCGAAGGCCTTCGGGCCCAAGCAGGTCCTGAACGGCGTCGACATCGAGGTCCGAGACGGCGAGTGCTTCTTCATCATCGGCGGCTCCGGCGTCGGCAAGAGCGTGCTCATCAAGCACCTCATCGGCCTCTTGCGCCCCGACGGGGGCGAGATCTGGCTCGACGGCGCGGAGGTCTCGCGCCTCTCCGAGAAGGACCTCTACCCCGTCCGCATGAAGTGCGCGATGGTCTTCCAGAGCTCGACGCTCTTCGACTCGATGAGCTGCGTCGAGAACGTCGCCCTCCCCCTCCGCAAGCACAAGCGCCTCGGCGTGCGCGACGCGCGCGAGGAGGCGCTGCGGCGCTTGGATCAGGTCCACATGCGCGCCTTCGCCGACGCGTTCCCCGCCGAGCTCGGCGACGGGATGCGCAAGCGCGTCGCCATCGCCCGCGCGCTCACGCTCGACCCGAGCTACGTGCTCTTCGACGAGCCCACCACCTCGCTCGATCCCGTCTCCGCGCGCCGCGTCGATCAGATGATCCGCGAGCTCTGCGATCGGGTCGGGGTCACCGCGATCGTGGTGAGCCACGATCTCACGTCCATCTTCTCGATCGCGGACCGCATCGCGATGCTGTACAAGGGCCAGGTGCGAATCCTGGGGACCCCCGAGGAGGTGCGCAGCGCGCCCGACCCCATCGTGCAGCAGTTCATCCGCGGGCAGTCCGAAGGGCCGATGGAGGTCTGACTCATGCGGCTCTCCCTCGAAGCCAAGGTCGGCCTCCTGATCCTCGCCGCCGCGGTGATGCTCGGCGCGTTCCTCTTCATCCTCGGCGGGGTCAGCTTCAAGGACGACTACCCCGTCTTCGTCGACTTCGACAACCCCGGCAGCGTCCAGCCCGGGGCCGCGGTGCGGGTCGGCGGCGTGAAGGTCGGCAGCGTCGAGGAGGTGCAGTACCTCGGCAACCGCCTCGATCCGCAGACGGGCCGGCGCGCGCTCGTGCGGGTGCGCCTCGCGATCCACGAGGACGTGCGCGAGACCATCCACGCGGGCGACGAGGACGGCCGCGGCCGCGCGCTCTTCTACGTCACCTCGCAGGGCGTGCTCGGCGAGCAGTTCATCGCCGTCGAGCCGGGAGACGCGGAGACGCCGCCGCTCCCGGAGGGCGCGATCGTCGAGGGCGTCGATCCGCCGCGGCTCGATCTCGCGCTCGCCCTCGGGTACGAGCTGCTCGAGACGATCGTCAACGGCGTGCGCGACAACCGCGAGGAGCTCGGGAGCCTGGTCGACGACATCGTCGCGCTCGTGCACGGCCTGCGGCTGCTCCTCGCCGACAACCGCGCCGATCTCGATCTGATCGTCGACAACGTCCGGACGCTCAGCGAGGAGGGCGTCTCGACCCTGCGCGCCGCGCGCGAGAGCTACGTCGACGGCGAGCGGCCGCAGCGCATCATGCGCAACCTCGATCGCACGGTGGCGCTGGTCGACCGCGAGGCGCCGGCGCTCGTGGCCGACGTCGGCAGCGCGGCCCGCGGCGCGAACGAGCTCATCGGCACCATCGGACCCGACCAGCGCACCCAGATCCAGAGCGCGATCGCGAGCGCCGAGCGCATCGCCACCCGCGCCGACGCGACGATGGTCGACGCGCAGGAGCTCGTCTCGCGCGTGCGCCGGGGCGAGGGCACGGTGGGCGCCCTCCTCGCGGACGAGGAGATCTACGACGATCTCCAGGAGCTGATCCGGGACCTCAAGCACAACCCCTGGAAGTTCTTCTGGCGGGAGTGACGCTGGTGTCCGCGGGCGGGCTCACATACTCTCGAGCCATGCGGATCCCGCACTGGCTGCTGTTCGTGCTGCTCGCGGGCTGCGCGCGCGAGGTGGGCTTCGCGGGCGACGGCGAGAGCTGCGTGCGCTCCACCGAGTGCATGGCCGGGCTCGCCTGCGTCCGAGGGCGGTGCAGCGCGGATCTCTCGGGCCTCGAGGGCGGGACGCTGCCGCCGCGGCCGGGGGACGCCGGCCCGCTGCCCGACGCGGGCGCCCGGAT
>JAEZBP010000834.1 GCA_023427125.1 Pseudomonadota bacterium
GTCGTGAGCCGATCGATCACCAGCCCGAGCTCCGGGCTCTCGCCCTCGAGATTCCACCATCTCTCGAGGCCCGTCTCCACGGCCGCCGATGCGTCTCCACGCGCGCGATCGCCGAATCCGACGATGAACCAGCTGGACGAGCTCGTCGCCTTTGGCGTGAGGAGCAGCCCGCGCGGCCCTCGCATCGGCTCAGCCGCGGCGGCGCTTGGGGGGCGAGGGCGGCGGGCAGCACACCGGGGCGAGCGCGCGGACCCGGCCGAGGATGCCCTCGAGCGTCGTGATGAACCCGCTCGCGTCGATCGCGTAGACCCGCTGGCGCGCGTCCTCGGCCCCGCGGGTCGCGCGCACCACGCCGACCTCCTCGAGGCTCTTCAGGTGTCGAGAGACGACGGACCGATCCTGCGGAACGCGCGCGGCGATCGCGCTCACGTCGGCAGGGCCGTGCAGCAGCAAGGCCTTGAGCACCTCGAGGCGCGCTGGCTCGGTGAGCGCGCGAAGGAACGGCGAGTCGAGGAGAGCCACCATCTCATCGGCGGCGCGCGCGCGTGTGGTCACGAGGGCGTGCTATGCGGCCGGCTCCGCAGCGTCAAGAGCACCGCGAGCGCGCCTCCGTACATCAGGAGCCCGTACGCGCCGACCACCAGCGTCACGCGTCCGCCCGGCGCGCTCGCCTCGGCCAAGAGCAGCACCAGCGTCAGGTTGCGGACCGCGGTGAGCACCGAGAGCGCCCCGCGCTCCCGCCTCGCGCAGATCCAGCCCGCCGCGAGCGTCGCGAGCACCAGCGCGGCGAGCACCGCGAAGGAGGCGGCATCGAGCGTGGAGAGGAGCGCGCCGCGATCCCAGAGCAAGAGCGCGATGACGAGCGCGAGCAGCACGCTGCCGGCGCGGCGAACGGGCGGCTCGAGCGCGAGCGCTCGCACCGGCGTGCGGCTCCGCAGGAGCGCGCCGAGCGCGAGCGGCACGAGCTGCACCGCCACGATGCCGAGCACCGTCGGCCCGAGCCCCGGCGCGCCGAGGACGAAGAGCATCGCGAGCGGCGCGAGGAGCGAGACGAACGCGAGCGCCGTGAACGAGACCGCGACGCGCGTAGGATCGCCGCCGGCGAGCAGCGCGAGCAGCGGCCCCGTCGCACCCGCCGGCGCGATCGCGACGAGGAAGACGGCGAGCCGCACGTCGGAGTCGGGCGCGACCAGCATCAGCGCGGCAGCCGCCGCCGGCACCAAGAGGAGGTTGGCGAGGAGCGCGCGCATCGCCGTGTTACGCGCATCGGGGCTGCGCGCGACCGCGAGGTCGAGCCCGAGGCCGGCGCTCAGCGTAGAGGCGAGGGCGAGGAGCACGAGCAGCGCGACGATGCACGCCGCGATCACACCGGCACCGGCCGCGGCGCGTGCTTCCACGCCAGCCACACGTGGACGGCCGCGATGATCACCGCGCCGGGCACCAGCTGCCAGAGCACGGTCGAGAGCGGCTCGGGCAGCGGAGTCGACACGGCGTCGAGCGACCACGCGCTGGCCGGCCGGGCGGCCAGCGCGAGCGCGAGCGCGCCCGTTCGGAAGGTCGTGATCACCACGTGCAGCACATACTCGAGCGTGCTCAGCCCGCCCATCGGCGCGCGGCTCTCGTTCTCGTCGAGCAGATCGAGCAGCTCGAGCCCCTGATCGAGCGCGACGACCGCGAGCCCCGCGTAGAGCAGCGCGCCCCCGGTCTGCTCCACGAAGACGAGCAGCAAGATCGGCGTGAACAGGATCGCGCGCCCGGTGTGCCACAGATGCTCGCGCCACGAGCTCGGCTGCGCGTGCAGGCGATAGCGGATGAGGTGGAGGTAGATCCCGTCCACCGCCGAGAGCAGCACGAAGACGAGCAAGAGCGCGGTGGAGACGAACAGCAGCGGAGAGGAACTCCAGATCGACATTACGTGCGCCTCGATGCACGCAAGTATGTGCATGCCCGTGCACACGTCAAGGCTCGTTCTCGCGTGTCGCACCGTTTCGGACCTTGGTCGGAGCCCGCAACGCCGCGGGCCGCCCTGCGCGGTGGGTTGCCAGCCGCGAGAGGTCGCCGCATGTCTCCCCCGTGCAGACGACCCGCGCGACCGGCGAGGCCGACTCGCCCGAGCTCGATCCGCGTGACGACGAGCGGCCCTTCCTGATCGCGCCGCTCGCGCTCGAGCCGGGCGCGCACGAGCCCGCGCGCAGCCATCGCTTCCGCGTGATCTGGATCGAGTCGGGCGAGGGCGCGCTCGCGATCGACGCGGCGCGCCACGCGTTCGGGCCGAGCTCGCTCTTCTTCGCCACGCCCTACCAGCACCTGCGCGTCGAGAGCGCGACGCCGGTGCGCGGCACGTGGGTGGAGTTCCACGCCAACTTTCTCTGCGTCGAGACGTTCCACGCCGAGGTGGGCTGCAGCAGCGTGCTCTTCAACGATCCCTACGGCGTCCCCGCGGTGAGCCTCGACGGCAGCGTCGATCCCAGCGTCGACGGCGAGGTGCGCCGCGAGCTGGTCGAGCTGCTCGCGGGGCTCGAGCGCGAGCAGCGGGTGCGGGCGCTCGCCCACGACGAGGTGAGCGTCGCGTACATGAAGGTGCTGCTCGTGCTCGCGACGCGGCGC
>JAEZBP010000837.1 GCA_023427125.1 Pseudomonadota bacterium
ATCCGGGCCTGTCGCGCTCCGAAGTCCTTCGGGCGTCGTTTGACACCAGTCTCCTCGAGGGCTGGCGCGCATGGTTTCTCGGCGCGGCGCGGCGCGTGATCCGCTGGGTGCCTCGAGAGGGCGTCGCGATCTTCCACCAGAGCGACGTCCGCGTCGGCGGCGCCCTGGTCGACAAGGGCTACCTCGTGGTGCGCGCGGCCGAGGAGGAGCGAGCCTCGCTGCTCTGGCACAAGATCGTCTGTCGCAAGCCGCCGGGCTCGATCTCGCACGGGCGCGCCGGCTACTCGCACATGATCGCGGTCACGCGCGGTCCTATCGGGCCGATGCGCGCCCCCGGGCCCGAGGTGCTCCCGGACGCCGGCGCCATGCCGTGGAGCCGCGCGATGGGCATCACCGCGTGTCGCGTCGCCTGCCGCTACCTCCTCGACAACACGAGCACGCAGGTCGGCGTCGATCCCTTCTGCGGGCGCGGCACGGTGCTCGCCGTCGCGAACGAGCTCGGCCTCGACGCGATCGGCGTCGACGTGAGCGGTAGACGCTGTCGCGCCGCGCGCGCCATGACGTTCCGCGAGCCTGCCCGCGACGAGACGATGCGCGACGCGCTGCTGCGGGGCGCCGCGCTCTTCGATCGCGGGGAGCACTTCGAGGCGCACGAGGCGTGGGAGGAGCGCTGGCGAGCCGCGACCGACGAGAGCGAGCGCCGCCTCTTCCAAGGCCTCGTGCAGGTCGCGGCGGCCTTCCACAAGCGCTTCGCGATGAGCTCCCCCGAGCCGGCGCTGCGCCTCCTCGGCAAGGCCCTCGCGAAGCTCGAAGCGTCGCCCGATCTCGCCCGAGAGCTCGGCCTCGCGCCCTTCGTCGAGCGCGTGCGCGAGTGCGAGCGCGCGCTCCGGGCCGGCACCCTCGAGCGCGATCCGCTCCCGCGCATCGGCGCCTGAGGAGCGGATTGCGACCGAGCGTGCTTCACTCCGCGCCCATGTCGACCCAGCAGCAGCAACACAGCCGCGATCGCGGCAGCCTCTTCCACAACACCGACAAGCAGAAGCCCAGCCAGCCCGACATGCGGGGCGACTGCACCATCGCCGGCGCGACCTACGACATGCAGGCCTGGCGGCGCCACGACCAGCTGGCGATCACCCTCGCCCCGAGCCGCGGCGACAAGAACACCTACCCGCCCGACGCCTTCCGCGGCGCGCTCGACCCCGCGCCCAAGTCGCGCGGCGCAGACACCGGCGAGCCCGCGCCGGTCTGGGTCGGCAACGTCATCGGCGACGAGCACACCTACGCCGTGCGCGCCTTCCCCAAGCAGGGCAAGAGCGGCCCCTACCTGACGCTCTACTTCGTCGAGTCCGAGCCGGCGGAGAGCTGAGGCGCCGTTACGCGGCTTGGCGCGCGACGAGCGGCTCGGGTCTGCGGACGAAGACGCGGTTCTTCGCGAGCGTGAGCAGATCCCGCCGCGCGACCGACGCCGCGCAGAGCGCGCCGCCGAGCGCCGCGCCGGCGACGCCGCAGGCGACGAGATCGGCGCCGGTGAGGTAGAGCCCGTCGAACATCGTGCGGGCGCGGATCGGGAGGCGGAAGCGCGCCGGCGTGTGGGCCAGGCCGTACATCTCGCCCGCCTCGTGGCCGGTGAAGTGCCGCGTGGAGAGCGGCGTCGAGAGCTCGGCGTGGTCGATCTTGCCGCGCAGCTGCGGGAGCTTCGCGAGCACCGCGTCGAGCAGGCGCTCCTTCATCACCGCCTTGAACGCCTCGTACTCCTCGCCGCGCTTCATCCACCGGCTCTCGCGCCAGCGCGCGACGTGCTCCATCCGCGCGAAGGTGATGGCGACGACCGTGGCGCGGCCCGGGTAGCGCGTGGCGAAGCTCGGATCCTTGGCCGAAGGAAACGATAGGTAGACCAGCGGGAACGGCGCGCTCGGATCGGCGGCGTAGTTGGCGAAGGCCGCCTCGCGATCGCCCTCGGGGTAGATCCAGAGGTTCGTGCCCTCGAGGCCGAGCTCCGCGTCGGTCCGGCGCAGGCCGAGGTAGAGGCAGAGGTGCGCGCTCGAGGGGCCGACCTGGCGGAGGCGCTCGGGCATGCCGGTGAGGTTCGCGAGCGTGTGGGGCAAGAGCTTGCCGTAGGTGGCCGGCAGCCCCGCGTCGCTGATCACGACCGGCGCCTCGATCCGCGCGCCGTCGTCCATCTTCACGCCGACCGCGCGCCCGTCCTCGATCAAGATCCGATCGACCTTCGCGTTGATGAACACCGCGCCGCCCGCCGTCTCGATCACCGCCGTCGCCGCGCGCGCGATCGTCGAGGGGCCGCCGACCGGGTAGTAGCCGCCGTCGATGAAGTGCGACGCGACCATCGCGTGGATGCCGAAGCTCGCCTCCCGCGGCGTGAGGCCGTAGTCGCCGCACTGCGCCGTGAGCACGTCGAAGAGCTTGGGATCGCGGACGCGCGGGCGGAGCACCTCCTCGACCGTGCGATCGCTGTACGCCAAGAAGCGCGCGCGGAGCACCGGCGAGAGCACCGTCGAGAGCCCGGCGGGCAGCGCGCGGTCGGCGAAGAACGGCAGGCCGCTCTTGCTCGCGCGCAGGCAGAGCGCGACGTAGTGGCGCAAGGTCGCCTGCTCGCCCGGGAACTGGCGGGCGAGCCCGTCGACGAAGCCGTCGCGGTGGGCCATCAGATCGAACGACTGATCGCCGAGCAGCACGCGGTCGTAGCACTCGGGCATGCGCGCCCAGCGCACCTCGCCGCCCGTCACGTGATCGAGGAGAGCCGAGAGCCCGCTCTCGGCCTCGATCTCCCCGACGTAGTGGAGGCCGGTGTCCCACTCGTAGCCGGGCCGGCGAAAGACCTGCGTGAACCCGCCCGCGGTGTAGTGCTGCTCGAGCACCAAGACTCGCTTGTCGGCGTGCCGCGCGAGGAGCGCCGCGGTGGTCAGCCCACCGACGCCCGACCCGATCACGATCGCGTCCCACGCTCCGCCCGGCTGCACCTGCTTGTACGATCGCACGCCCACGTCTTGCCCCTCCCGGCCGCGCACGAGGACTTAGGCCCGATCGGTCGTTCCCAAGCGTCGAGGAGCGTCTCGGCTGACGACCCGCTCGCCGTGCTGTCGGGATGGGGCCCAGCCAACAGAGCGCCGAGCGGAGCGCTACGCGCTCGCCGGACACCGGGTGACTGGACGGAAGGGCCGCGGAGCTCGGCCCGCGCGGGCGAAGGCGCGCGCCAGCCAACAGAGCGCCGAACGGCGCGCTCACCCTCGGACACCAGGGACGGGCAGCGCCCACCGCACGGAAAGCCCGCGCAGCTCAGGCCGCGCGTTCGCGAAGCGCGCGCCAGCCAACTCATTCCGAGAAGTCGCAGCCGCTCGCGGGGCAGATCGAGGGCGGGACGATCACCGACTCGCCGGCCCAGGCGGTCTCGAGGAAGTGGAGGATCTGCTCGCGCGCCGCCACCCCGGCCTGCGTGCCGCGGGCCGCGAAGCCGTGCACGTCGAGCTCGCTGGTGTCGGGGGTGCGGAACTGGGTGATGCCGCTCGCTTCGATCACCTCCGGCGCGGTCTGGATGCCGGCGATCGGCTCGAGCACGCCGCCCACGTGGCGGGCGCCCACCGTGCGGGCGACCATCTCGGTCGCCGCGTTCGGCATCACCGGATCGCCCATGCTCTCCTGCACCAGGAACGCGGTCGGCTTGTTCGCGAGGACGTCGGTCCACGCGGCGCCGTCCGCGAGATCGAGGTTGGTCTGCCCCATCGCCAGTCCCACCGCGAGATCCACGTCCGTGTAGACGCGCTCGGGCACCAGCGCGCGCACGAACTGGAAGGTGTACGAGTCGCGGACCCAGTGGCTCCACGCCGCGCCCGGCACGTTCACGACCGCGTAGCGCATGGCCGGATCGGCCGACGCGTAGACGACGCCGGAGGTGCCGCCGAGCGAGCCGCCGACCCAGATCACGTTCTCGGCGTTCGGCCGCCGGCCCGCCGCGGGGTTGGGCTCGCCGTCGATCATCGCGGCGCTCAGCGCGTCGGCGAGCACGCCCGACATGGCGTGCTGGATCGCCGCCGCGTGCGCGAGCGCCTCGACGAGCGGAGCGGCCGCGCCGGCGCTCCCGAGGACCATGTTCTTCAGCCGCGCGAAGGTGAGGATGACGTCCTCGCCGGTCCACCCGTAGAAGCGGATGTTGACCTTGGCGACGCCGAGCCCCGCCAGGTCGCCGTCGAAGGCCCGGTCGTACTCGTTGCCTCCCGTGCCGTGCCCGTACATCACGAAGCGGTAGTCCTCCGTCCCCGCAGGGATGAGGACGCGGAAGGGGACGTCGGTGGTCCCCTGCGCGATCGGATTGCCCTCGCCATCGAGCACGAACGCGAAGCGCTCCGCCGTCAGGAAGGTCGGCATCCCCGACAGATGGCCGTGGACGATCATCGCGATGTTGGGGTCGTCGTTCTCGACCTCGACGCTGTCGAAGACCACCGTGGCCGTGTCCACCGCCGCGATCGCCTCCGCGCGCACGTGGACCATCGCGCGGCGCGGGTTGTCGGCGCTCCGGGTGGTGAAGTCCCAGACGCGCAGCACGCCCTCGGGATCGATCTCGAGCTCCTCGAGCAGCCGGCGGGCCGGCGCGTGATAGCCGGCGAGCGCGGCGTCCTCCACCGTCGCCGGCCGATCGAGCGCGAGCGCGACGCGCACGCCCGGGCTCGCCGAGGGCGCGCCACCGTCCGCGTACCGCAGCGCGTCGGTCACGACCACGACGTAGTCCGCGGCGGCCTCGAGCACCTCGAGCGGGTCGGCGCTCAGCAGCGTCCGCCCGTCCTCGTCGGTCACGACCTCGACGCGGAGCGGCACCTCATGGCCGCGCTCCGGATGATCGTGCTGCGCGAGGAAGAGGTGAAAGGAGCCCGCGAGGGTGTCGGGATCGAGCGGCGCATCGAAGACGGTCACGAGCGACGTGACGCGCGAGAAGCCATCGGCGGCCGCCAGTGAGCTTCCGTCGTCCGAGGGGTTCATCGACGAAGGATCGACGGCGAGCCGCAGCCCCGTCTCGGTGGAGGGATCGAGCTCGGTGAACGTGTTGGACGGCCACGGGAGCAGGCAGAGGTCCGTGTCGATCGGATCGCACTCCGCGCCGAGCGGCGTGCGATCCCCGTCGTCGCGATCGACGACCGGCGGGCTGCTGCATGCGAGGGAGAGCGCGATCAGGAGAGAGAGGTGACGCAAGGCCGGCCCATTCTCGCCCAGTTTGCCGGCGCGCGCATCCGGCGCGTGCGGCCGAGCGGCCTCTCAGGCCTCTTCGGGGCGGAGGCGCGGGACGAACGTGCCGCCGCGCACGATCCGCTCGCCGCCCTCGGGGACGTCGAGCGGATAGACCTCGACCTCGGCCTCGCCGACGATCTGGCCGCGCTCCGCGACCCAGCCGTTGCGCTCCTGCACCCACGCGATGACGGCCTGCTCGACGACCGCGCTGATCGGCCGCGGATCGAAGGCGTCGTTGCTCGTGCAACCCTCCTCGATCGACCACTTCACCTTCATCGGCCGCGCCGGATCCGCGCTCTTGGCCGCCTCGCGAGCCCGCGCCTCTTCGGCGGCGGCCATCGTCTCCTCGTGCTCGCGCGCCTTGCGCAGCTCCTCGGCGAGCAGCCCCGCGCGGCCCGCCATCTTCGCCTTCTCGTCGGCGTCGTACGCGCGCATCGCCTCCTTCAGCTCGCTCATCTGCTTGGGCGACACGTCCGAGAGCACCGTGATGATCTCCATCATGTGCGGGCGGTCGCTCAGGAACGTGAGCGCGTCTTCGTAGTTGTCGAGCGTGGCGACGAGCGCCTCGTCGGTCTCGAGGTTTCGAACCTTGATTTGAAAGCCGGCCATGGGCGCACGATCGCCGAGGAGGCCGCCCTCACGCAAGCCCCCCTTCGGCGATCGCGCGGGGGGTCAGGCCTCCGGCTCTTCCTCGAGGCGGATCGTGCGCGTCGGGCAGTGCTGGGCGGCGGCGCGGACCTTCGCGTGGAGCTCCGCCGGCGGGCGCGGGTTCTTGAGCATCACCTTGTTGTCGCGGCCGAGCGCGAAGACCTCGGGGGCCTCGCCGACGCACACCGCGTGGCCCTGGCAGAGATCGCGATCGAGCCGGATCCGGAGCGAGGTCGCCTTCGCCTCCGGAGCAGAGGCCGGCGCCGCATGCGCGTGCGCGGGGCAGCCGGGTGGCGCCGCCTCGGCGGGCTTCTGCGAGAGCGCCGCGAGCTCCGCGCCCATCGCCATCGTCACGCTCGGGTTGGCGCGGCGCCGGTAGCGGATGCGGCACGGCTCCTTCGGACCGATGACGAGGCCGTGGAAGTCCGACGCGATCGCGTCGCCGTAGAGGCCGAGATCGAATTGCCCGAGCAAGAGCGCGACGATCGCCTTGATCTGCAGGAGCGCGAACGCGTTGCCCAGGCACTTGTGCCGGCCGCCGCCGAACGCGATGTACGCGAAGTCGCGCTTGTCCTCCTCGCGACCGGGCAGAAAGCGGTCGGGGTCGAACGTGTCCGGATCGGGGAAGACGTCGGGCATGCGGTGCGCGACCGTCGGCGAGACCACGATCCAGGTGCCCTCCGGGATGAAGTAGCCCTTGTAGGTGAAGTCCTTCTTCGCGACGCGCACCAGCATGAAGAGCGGCGGGTGCATGCGCAGCGCCTCCTTCACCGCGGCCTCGACCAGCTTGAGCTCGCGCAGCGCGCCGTGGCTCACCGGCCGGCCGTCGCCGAAGACGCGATCGACCTCCTCGATGCAGCGCTGAAGGGTGGTCGGGTTCTGGAGCAGCTCGAGGATCGTCCACGCGGTCGTCACCGAGCTCGTGTGGTGGCCGGCGAAGATCCCCGCGAGCAAGAGCCCGGTGATCTCGTCCTCGCTGAGATCGCGGCCGTCCTTGTACTTCGACTCCATCAGGGTCTGGAGGAAGTCCTCGCCGCGGCGCGCGTCCTTGCGCCGCGCCCGCATGATCTGCGTGATCATCTCGCCCATCCGCACCCGCGCCTTGTCGCGCCGGCGGAAGGCCGGCGTCGGCAGGTGCGCGTTGACGTAGGCGAGCGGCGTCACGCCGGCCTCGAGGTCGTGATAGACGGCCGCGAACTCCTCGCTCATCCCCTCGCGGAACTCCTTGCCGAGCAGGCAGCGGCTCGAGGTGAAGTTCGTGAGCACGCGGCAGAACTCGACGAAGTCGACGACCCCGCTCTGCCCCCAGGGCTCGACCGTCTGCGAGGTCTCGAGCACCACGGCCTCGCCGTAGGTGCGCATGCGCCGATCCTGCAGCGCGGGCAGCAGCATCTTCAGCTGCTCGGCCATGATCTCCGGCGTCGCGTCGTAGACCACGCCCTTGCCGAAGACGGGCGTCATGATCTTGTACGCCTCCATCGGGCTGAGCTCGGCGTCGGGCGCGCGGAAGACCGCCTCGTGCGCCTCGGGGCCGAACATCGCGACCATCTCGCGCTGAAAGACGGTGAACGCCGCGACCTCGCCGAGCTCGCGGTTCGCGCGGAAGAGCAGATCGACCGTCGCGCGCACGAACTCGAGAGAGTGGCCGAGCACCGGCAGCCCTCCGGAGAGGCGCGGCGGCGGCTTCAGGCCGGCGGGCACGGCGGGGCGACGGACGGCGCGATCGACCAAATTGCGGAGCTGGGTCTGCATGGCCCGCCTGGCTTGGCACAGCTTCGCGCCGAGGGAAACGGCGATCGTGCCCCGCGATCGTGAATGAAAGGGCTTCACGTGCGGGTCCTCGCGCGTGGCCGCGCAACGGCTCCGGAGGCATCCTCCTCGGATGCCCTATCGAGACGAGCTCGACGCGATGCGCGCGCGCCTCGAGACGC
>JAEZBP010000841.1 GCA_023427125.1 Pseudomonadota bacterium
TCTACCGGGAGGAGGGCGACGTCTTCCTCCAGCCGCTGACGGCGCGCGGCGAGCCGAGCGCGCCGCCCCTGGTGGCCGGCCCGGCCGGCGAGCGCGCCTCCGCCCCGCTCGTGGCGGTGGACGACGATCGCTTCTGGATTGCCTGGGACGCGACCGGCGAGGCCGGCTCGGAGGTGCGCGTCCGCACCGGCCGCTGCGAGTAGCTATCCCCGCTGGGCGATCTTGGCCCAGGTGTCCTTGAGCGTGATCGTGCGGTTGAAGACCGGGCGCGAGGGCGTGTGGTCCTTCTCGTCCGTGACGAAGTAGCCGACGCGCTCGAACTGCACCGGCGTGCCCGGCGGGAGCTCGGCGAGGCCCGGCTCGATCTTCACGCCGGCGAGCACCTGCTTGGACGCCGGGTTCACGAAGTCGAGGAAGGTCTTCTCGCCCTCCACCTCCTCCGCGACGGGATCTTCGACGGTGAAGAGCCGGTCGTAGAGCCGCACCTCGGCGTCGCGCGCGTGCGCGGCGCTCAGCCAGTGGATCGTCCCGCGCACCTTGCGGCCGTCGGGCGCGGCGCCGCGGCGCGAGGCGGGATCCCACGTGCAGCGGAGCTCGACCACGTTTCCGTCCGCGTCCTCGATCGCCTCGGTGCAGCGCACGATCGCCGCGTAGCGCAGCCGGACCTCCTGCCCGACCGCGAGCCGGAACCACTTCTTCGGCGGATCCTTCGCGAAGTCCTCGCGCTCGATCCAGAGCTCACGCGAGAACGGCAGCGCGCGCGAGCCGAAGCTCGGATCGTCCGGGTGGAGCGGGCACTCGAAGTGCTCGACCTCGCCCTCGGGGTAGTTCTCGATGACCAGCTTGATCGGATCGAGCACCGCGCTCATGCGGGGCGTCGTCGCGTTGAGCTCCTCGCGCACCGCGTGCTCGAGCATGCCCACGTCCACGAGACTCTCGCGCTTGCTGACGCCGACGCGCTCGCAGAACGTGCGGATGGCCTTCGCCGGGAAGCCGCGGCGGCGCAGCCCGGCCAGCGTCGGCATCCGGGGATCGTCCCAGCCGTCCACCACGCCGCGCTCCACCATCTCGCGGAGCTTGCGCTTGCTCAGCACGATGTACGTCAGCGCCAGCTTCGCGAACTCGATCTGCTGGGGCGGCGACTCGATCCCGAGCGCCTCGAGGAACCAGTCGTAGAGCGCGTGGTGGTTCACGAACTCGAGCGAGCAGATCGAGTGCGTGACGCCCTCGATGGCGTCGCTCTGCCCGTGCGCCCAGTCGTACATCGGATAGATGCACCACTCCGTACCGGTGCGGTGATGGGGCACCTTGCGGATCCGGTACATCAGCGGGTCGCGGAGCTTCAGATCCTTCGACCGCATGTCGATCTTCGCGCGGAGCACCGCCGCGCCCTCGCCGAGCTCGCCCGCGCGCATCCGGCGGAGCAGCGCGAGGCTCTCTTCCGCCGGCCGGTTGCGGTAGGGGCTCTCCACGCCGGGCTCGTGGAACGAGCCGCGCCCCGCGCGGATCGCCTCGAGGCTCTGCTCGTCGACGTAGGCCTTGCCCTCCGTCACCAGCTTCTCGGCCCACTCGTAGAGCTGCTCGAAGTAGTCGGACGCGAAGAAGAGCCGGTCTTCCCAGTCGAAGCCGAGCCAGCGCACATCGCGCTGGATCGCCTCGACGTACTCCGTCTCTTCCTTCTCGGGGTTCGTGTCGTCGAAGCGCAGGTTGCAGCGCCCGCCGAACTCCTCGGCCAGGCCGAAGTCGAGCGAGATGGCCTTCGCGTGGCCGATGTGGAGATAGCCGTTGGGCTCGGGCGGGAAGCGCGTCACGACCTGGGTGCGGCGGCCGGTCGCCAGGTCCTCGCGGACCAAGTCGCGAACGAAGTTGCCTGCCTCTTCGCTGCCGCGGCTCGCCTCGTCTCGTTTCGTCTCGCTCACGGCCCGGCAACCTACGCGGGGCGCAGGATCGCGGCAAGCCCGCGGATGCACTGGACGAGGGGGACTTCCGGGGTGAACCTGTGTCCCGATGAGGACGCGAGGACGGTCGATGTGCGCGTCGCTGCTGCTCGGGGCGCTGATCGCGAGCTGCGGCGCCAAGACGGGCCTCTTGGTCCCCGACGCGAGCCGCGATCCGGACGCGGGCACCGACGCCGGCATCGACGCGGGCATGTGTCTGCCCCGACCTCTCGCGCTCGACCGCCGCGGCGCGCAGATCATGTTCGTCGTCGATCGCTCGAACTCGATGAAAGACACGCTCGACGGCCGAGATCCGCTGCCGGGCGAGCTGCGCCGCTGGGATCTCCTCGCGCAGACCCTCGCGGTCGTCCTCCGAGACGCCGACCCGCTCCTCGAGCTCGGCGCCGAGTTCTACCCGCGCCAGGTGCTCGATCCCCGCACCCCCGAGGAGGCGTGCAGCGTCGACACCGGCATCGATCTCGCGCCGGCGCGCGGCACCACCGACGCGCTCCTCCGGCTCTTCTCCACCACGCAGCCGGCGGGCGGCACCCCGACCGCGCTCGGCCTCGAGGAGGCCCGCGCGTTCTTCGAGCGGCGGCCCGAGTCGCGCCTGCCCCGCTACGTCGTCCTCGCGACCGACGGCGGCCCGAACTGCAACCCCGACACCGGCATCCCGCGCGAGACCTGCGTCTGCACCGGCGAGCCGGACATGTGCGCGCTCGACCCGTTCTACGGCCCTTACAACTGCCTCGACGACCTCCGCACGCTCGACGTGATCCGCGGCCTCGCCGTCGACCTCGGCATCCCCGTCTACGTCATCGGCATGGACGACCCGACGCGCCCCGACCTCGCCGACGTGCTCGACCGGATGGCCGTTGCGGGAGAGCGGCCGCGCGAGGAGCCGGGCGAGCGCCGCTTCTACAGCGTGCGCCGCCCGGACGATCTGCGCGGCGCGCTCACGACGATCACCGAGAGCGTCGCGGGGGAGCCGGGGCGCGACGCGCTCGCGGACGCGGCGTGCGCCTGGCTGACGACGCTGCGACGCGACGGGTCACCGCACGTCACGCCGATCTGGTTCCTGCTCGACGAGGACACCTTCTGGATCGCGAGCTCGACCGTGAACGTCAAGGTCGCGAACGTGCTGCGGGACCCGCGCGTCGCGCTGGCCGTCGACGGCACGGGCGGGCGTCCCGTCGTCGCGCAGGGACG
>JAEZBP010000916.1 GCA_023427125.1 Pseudomonadota bacterium
CGAGGCGTGTGCGGCGCTCGCTCGGAAGAACGAGGATTGACCCCTCGGAGATTTTTTCGGGCGCCGATCGCTTTTTTGTTTGACAGCCTTCAGGGCTGCGTTTAGAACTCTTCCATCGTGACCTCGATGGTGCAGATCGACAGGACGGCGCTCGAAGCTCAGGGCTTCGAGGGAGCGGTCCTCTGTGCGCACGCCGGCTGGCGTTGGACGGAATCGTCCACCAGTTGCGCGTCCGTGCAGCCTGCGCTCGCCGGCGTCGGATCGGTGGCCCATCCGGAGTCCGTCCGTCGGCTCTCGATCAGCTTCATGTACGAGAATCTGCAAGATCCGCGGCTTTTCGCAGGTGCCCTCCCCAAGCTGGAGGGTGCGATCACCTAGGGTGCTCCACGTAGGCGCGATGCGTCTTGCGAGGCCGCCCCGGGATCCCGAGGCGGCCTCGATTCGTTTCTGGCCTCCAGCTCTCCCGACGCCCCGCGCGTCACAGTCTCCCCCGATGTTCATCGTCCCCCAAATGCCCGAGCTCCATCGTCCCGCGCCGTCCCCTTCGGGATGTCGCGGAACGAGTTGGCCCCCGAGCGCCGCTCCGCGGAGGGTGCGTTCGTCGCCCGAGGTCCGTCCACGGCTCTCCTTGGAAGGCTCCTTCAATCAACGATCATGTATGCTCGATACGATCCTCGAGGTGCGTCACCGCAGGCGGTGAAGTCGAATCATTGCGACTTCCACGAGCCGTCTGCGGATCCGCAGGCGGCTTTTTTCGTTCTTGAATGCTCACGGGGTGCTCGCTCAACGGCCGAGCAGCCGGCTCTTAACCGGCCCAACAGAGTTCGACTCTCTGGCACCCCATCGATACGCCGAGCTGGTCCAACAGCAGGACGTCCGGCTCTGAACCGGAAGGTCGGGGTGCGACTCCCTGGCTCGGTGTCGTGGGGCGCCTTCCACGCGGGGCGCGCTGTCTTTGACAACAAGGTCCGGGGCGAGGGGTGGCTCCCTCCCCCGGGGTCCGTATGCCTTCCGTAGCTCAGCGGCAGAGCGCTCGGTTGTTAACCGAGGGTGCGTGGGTTGACTGCGCGCGACTTCGTCGCGCTCGTCATCGCGCTCGAAATCCTGCGGCTCCGTGCACTTCGTGCACTCCGCTCGCACGATTCGATCACGACGAGTCCCACCGAAGGCGTCGATGTCCCGGCAGCTCGAGAGTCGAGCGCTCGGGTGAAATCCGTGAGGTGCTGGTGCGAGTCCAGCCCGGGGCATCCTACGTGGGCCGAAGCCGAAGCAGTCGAGGCGCCTGGTTGTGGTCCAGGAGCAAGCGGGTGCGAGTCCCGTCGGTCCAAGTCTTCGATTCAGTAGCTCAGCTGGAAGAGCGCCGGCCTCATGAGCCGGAGGTCGTGGGATCGTCCCCCACCTGGATCATGCTCGTGGTGCATCGCACCGGCGGCTCGGTCGCTCGCGGCACGAGACCGCTCTGCTCACGGCGATGACCACAAGCGACGTGCCGGTGTTCCGGGGAACACCGTCGGCTGCAACCCGAAGGCGCGAGGGTTCGACTCCCTCCCGGCACTCTGTTGCCCTCGTAGCTCGAAGGACGAGCGCCCGAGTCCGAATCGGGAGGGTGCAGGTTCGAGTCCTGCGGAGGGCGCTCATGAGACCCCTGGCTAGCAACTATCGGCGTGTAGCGTAGAGGCCACGCACTGGTTTCGGGAACCAGACCACGGAGGTTCGATTCCTCTCACGCCGATCGCCGACGCCTCGCAGTGGCCGCGGACGTGCGCGCGTCCGACGCCGGCTGCGACGTCGGTGACGATCCCATCGAGGTAGCGGCCCACCAGCACGCGGCTTCCCAGGCGGCCTTCAGCGGGAGTGCGCCCGCAAGCGAGTGTCGAGGCGCGTACTCACGTACGTAACGAGGCCGAGTGCGGACGTAAGCCCCGATCAAGGCCGCCTGGGAAGCCGTCGCCAGCCTGCATCCCAACGCTCAGGTGAGCTCTCGTAGTGAAACGGATGATCACGCGGGCCTACGAAGCCCGAGTTCCTGGTTCGAATCCAGGCGAGAGCGTGGGACCTGCTCTTCGTGAACGCCGCCGCGCGCTCGAGACGAGCGCGATCGCCGACGTCGCGCGGCGAGAGACCGGTGGTGGGCGACGGTCCGGCGGAAGGCGAGCTCGCGATCCACGAGCTCCCGCCCCGGCCCTCCGGCGTTCGAGCGCGGGGCCGACCGGCCGCTCGGTGGGTGATCGTCATCCCACCGCGACACCCGGATGCACCGGGTGGCCGGTCGGCCATCGAGGTCCCGAGAGTGTGCTGGATCGAGCCAATTTCTAACCAACCACGCGGACGTAGCCCAATCTTGGCAGAGGCGGCAGGCTCAGACCCTGCTTAGTGTGCGTTCGAGTCGCACCGTCCGCATCACCCGAAAGGTGAGCACCCATGGAGACGCTAATACTGACGCAGAGCTACATGCCCCACCGGATCGTCAACTGGCAGAAGGCGATCACGATGCTCGTCATCGGCAAAGTCGAGGTCGTCGAGACCTACGACGAAGTGATCCGCTCCGTGAGCCTGAGCCTCCAGATGCCCGCCGTCGTGCGCCTGGTGCGCGGGGTCAAGCGGCACGACACGAAGGTGCGCTTCTCGCGCATCAACGTGCTGACGCGGGACGACTTCCGGTGCCAGTACTGCGGTGAGTCGATGCAGGCGCGCGATCTCACGTTCGACCACGTCGTGCCGCGCTCGCAGGGCGGCAAGACGAGCTGGACGAACATCGTGACCGCGTGCAGGCCCTGCAACGGCAAGAAGGGCAACCGCACGCCGGAGCAGGCGCGGATGAAGCTGCTCTCGCGGCCGGTGCGGCCGAAGGCGCTGCCGCTCGGGCTCGAGCGGCTGAGCGCAGGCCGGACGCTGCCCGATCCGTGGAAGTCCTGGGTGTGGTGCACGAGCGGTGAGCCCGCCTCGAGCGAGGTCGCCGCGTGAGGTGCGGGACGCCCTGATCCTCGGTGGATCAGGGCTCCCGCGCCGCACGGACGGAGGGTGAGTCGGTCAGGGACCGAGCCCGGTTGGAAGCCGGCGCGCTCGTCGTGAGGCGGGCGGGGATCGTTACCTCCACCTTCCATGAGCGCATGCCGTCGGAGACTACATGTCGTTGGTTCGAATCCAATCCGCTCCGGGTCGTGGAGCGGTAGCTCAGGCTGGGAGAGCAGCAGTCTCCACATCTCTCGGCGCTCGCTCTTCTGGAAGGTGAACCGGCCGAGGGCCGGGGCTGTGTCGAAAACAGCACGCGGGCGGCGATCCCGTCCGTGGGGAGCGTGACCTCCACCTTCCGTGTCTCATTTCATGTCCCTGTCATCTAGCGGCCAAGGATACCGGGTTCTCAGTCCGGTCACCGGAGTTCGAATCTCCGCAGGGACGTCGCTTGGAGAGTGAATCGGTCGTGGCGACCGAGCTCCGTTGCTAGCGGATGCGCACCGCGAGGTGTGGAGTTCGACTCTTCCGCTCTCCGTCGGTTCGTAAGCTATTTAGCTGCCGCGTCGTGCGTCTGGGATGCAGCTCGGTTGTCTCCCGAGTGAGACGGGTTCGATTCCCGTACGCGGCGCTCCTCGAAGTCTCCGTCGTCTAGCAGCAGGATCTCTGGCTTTCATCCAGAGGAACGGGAGTGCGAATCTCCCCGGAGACGCTCGTCGAATGCGATCGTGATCCAACGGTAGGATGGAGGTGCGCCACACCTCTCGTGCCGGTTCGACTCCGGCCGATCGCTGCCGCTCCCCCGCTCCTCGCGCGGAGAGCGAGCTCGCTGTCGTTCCCCCGCCGCAGGACGGCCCGCCCGTCCGCGGTCCTCTTCACTCCCTCATGGAGGTGCATCATGGCCAACAAGAACCTGTTCGCGTCCCTCGCCGGCCGGCTCCTGCCGCGCGCCGACCGGATCAACGAGGCGGGCGGCGACGCCTACGCATTCGGCCCCGAGCACGCGCTCGCGCAGTACGCGGCGACCGGCTGCATGAACGGCACGTTCTACGCTTCGGCGGAGGTGCAGCTCGAGGCGGTGCTCGCGCTCGCGAGCACGGTCGAGCCCGCGTTCCTCGCGAAGACCGCCGTGTACGCGCGCCAGCGCGGCCACATGAAGGACATGCCGGCGCTCCTGCTCGCGGTGCTCTCCGCGCGCGACCCGCGCCTCTTCGCGCAGGTCTTCGATCGCGTCATCGACGACGCGAAGATGCTCCGCACGTTCGTCCAGATCGTGCGCAGCGGCGCGGTCGGCCGGAAGTCGCTCGGCACCCGGCCGAAGAAGCAGATCCTCGCGTGGCTCGAAAGCAAGAGCGAGGAGGCCCTCTTCCGCGGCTCGGTCGGCAACAGCCCGTCGCTCGCCGACGTCGTGAAGATGGTGCATCCGAAGCCGACGAGCGATCGCCGGCGCGCGCTCTACGGCTACCTGATCGGCAAGCCGCACGACGCGGCACACCTGCCCGACGCCGTGCAGCGCTTCGAGCAGTACAAGCGCGATCGCGCCGGCGAGCCGCCGGACGTGCCGTTCCAGATGCTGACGGCCCTGGAGCTCGGCCAGGACGAGTGGACGGCGATCGCCCAGCGGGCGAGCTGGCAGATGACTCGGATGAACCTCAACACGTTCACGCGGCACGGCGTGTTCGCGAAGGAGGGGATGGCCGAGCTCGTGGCCGAGCGGCTGCGCGATCCGGAGCTGGTGCGGAAGGCCCGCGTCTTCCCGTACCAGCTCATGGTCGCCTACCGGCAGGCCGGCGAGGGTGTTCCGGACATCGTGCGGGATGCCCTTCAGGACGCGATGGAGCACGCGCTCCAGAACGTCCCGCACATCGACGGCCGCGTCTGGGTCTGCCCGGACGTGTCCGGCTCGATGAGCTCGTCGGTCACCGGCTGGCGCAAGGGCGCGACCTCGGCGGTGCGCTGCATCGACGTGGCGGCCCTCTTCGCGGCCGCGATGGTGCGCGCGAATCCGAAGGCGCGCGTCGTGCCCTTCGAGGATCGGGTGGTGTCGATCCAGCTGAACCCGCGTGACTCGGTGATGACCAACGCGACGAAGCTGGCCTCGATCGGCGGTGGCGGCACGAACGTCAGCGCTCCGCTCGCGAAGCTCAACACCGAGCGGGCGAAGGCCGACCTCGTCGTCATCGTCTCGGACAACCAGTCGTGGGTCGACAGCAAGCGCCACGGCGCGACCGAGACGATGCGGCAGTGGGAGCTCCTGAAGCAGCGCAACCCGCAGGCGAAGCTGGTGTGCATCGACGTCCAGCCCTACGCCCACACCCAGGCGCCCGATCGCGACGACATCCTCAACGTCGGCGGCTTCTCCGACGCGGTCTTCGACGCGGTCGCCTCGTTCATCGAGGGCGCCGGCTCGGCCGAGCGCTGGGTCGGCGCCATCGAGGCCATCGAGCTCATCGATGGCTGACACACGCGCACACATCGCGAGGCTCCCCCTCTCGGCGATGTGCTGTGGCTCTCGCCCGAACGATCAGCGCTCGGGCGATCGAGCCGCGGGCACGGCGGTCGCCACGGGGTATAACCCCCCAGGCGCCCCCCGGGCCCCCCCATTC
>JAEZBP010000938.1 GCA_023427125.1 Pseudomonadota bacterium
GGGCCGAGCAGCGCGCCCTGCACCCGATCGGCGGCGGCCGCGGCGGCGCCCTCCGCGGCGGCGATCGCCTCGCTCTGGATGATCTCGAGCACCGCCGCGATCGGGTTGCCGATCTGCATGTGTTCGAGGCCGCCCACCGTGATCGTCGTCGACCCCACGACCTCGTCGGCCGCGTTGCCGCTCACCTTGATCGTGCGGTTGCCGCCGATGGAGATCGTGTGGTCGCCGCCGACGGCGCCGTCGTGGTTCGCTTGCAGCGAGATCGTCTCGTTGGCCCCCACGCTGAACGTGCGGTTGGCGCCCACTCCTCGCGAGTAGTGGCTCGCGGTCTGCATCGTCTTGTTGTTGACGGCGTTGATCGTCAGATCCTTCCCTGCATTGACGAAGACGCGCTGGGAGCCCGCCGCGTCGTCGAACGAGACCTCGTTCACGGTGCCTGCGCCGGGCGAGGCGTTCGAGCGATGGCCGGTGACCGTCTTCTGCGCGGGCAGCGCGTAGTCCGGGGTGTGCAGCGGGTTGTAGAGGTGGCCGAGCACCACGGGGCGATCCGGATCTCCCTCGTAGAACTGCACCAAGACCTCCCAGCCGATGCGAGGGATGGTCACCGAGCCGGTGGTGTGCGGGTGGGTCGGGCGGATCCAGCAGGTGGTCTTGTCGTCGAGCTGCCCCTCGAGGTCCCAGTGGAACTGGACCTTCACGCGGCCGTGCTCGTCTGTGTGGATCTCCTCGCCCGCCGGGCCCGTCACGCGCGCCGTCTGCACGCCGTGGATGCGCGGCCGTGGGGTACGGCGCGGAGCACGGAAGCGCTGATCGCGCGGCACTACCTCGAAGCGCAAGCGGCGCTGATCGCCCGCCTGGATCGCCAGCGGGTGCTCGCTCTCGTCGTCCGCCTCCTCGAAGCGGAGAAAGAGCTCGATGCCGACGATGACGTGCTCACCGGAGGCCGTGGGGTGATCGAGCAGCTCGAAGCGGCGCGCGGTCGAGAGCGTCAGCAGATCGGTCTCCGCGCTCGCGCTGCGGCGCGCAGACCCGAGCTCTTCGAGGCGTGCCGTCGCCCGCCGTGATCCCTCCGCGCCGATCGCATACCCGCCCGGGTACTCGTAGTGCTCGCGCCCATGCAGCTCGTCGTTCTCCGCCTTGGCCTTCAGATCGAGCGACGGGTTGAGGCCGTCGTAGTCGTTCAGGCTGACCTTGGCCGGCACGAGGCGCCGTGCGCGCGTCCATCGATAGACGTGGCCCTCGCCCCACGTGACCGCGTCGGTGTCGGCGAGGAAGCCGAGCGCGCTCGGCTCGAGGGCGGGCACCAGGTCGGAGGCGTCGTGGAAGACCATCACGACCGAGTCGGCCGCGTGCTCGAACGCGTAGAAGATGCCCTCATCCTCGAGGAGCCGCGAGACGAAGTCCCACTCGCTCTCGCCGTACTGCACGCAGTATTCGCGCGTCTCGTAGGAGCCGCCGATGTCCCAGCGGAAGAGCGCGTCGTCGAGCCCCGCGTCTTTGAAGACCTTCTTCACGATGTCGGGCACCGCGAGCTCTTGGAAGATCCTCGCGCCGCGCCGGTAGCGCAGGAGCGACTGGGGCGGCCGCAGGTGCAAGCGCACGCGCACCGAGCCGGCGTCGATCGAGCCGAGCAGCTCGAGCCGATCGATGACGCCGTGGATGTGGCGCTCGACCCCTCGCTCGTCGGAGATGCAGACGTAGACGCCGGCGCCCGGCGCCGCGTCGAGGTCGAGATCGTCGGTGACCGCGTCGACCACGTACTCGTAGGGCTCGCCGAGCCGCTCTCGGCCGCGGATGGCGAGCACCTGCGGCATGCCCTCGCACGCGGTGCACGAGAGAAATGCTCGGATGTACGTCTGGTCGGCCATGATCAGTTGCTCTTGTGCATGATCTGGTTGAGCGCTTCCGAGTTCTCCACCGTGATGCTCGGGGCCTTGATCTTCACGGTGCCCGCCTTGGTCAGCTCGATCACGCCGCCGCCGCCGCGGAAGACGAGCTTGCTCTTGGCCTCGAAGACGATGTTCTTCGCCTTCACCTTGAACGCGCCGCCTGCGGAGAGCGCCACCGCGCCCTTGGCGTCGTCGGTGCGCCCTCCGCCCGCCTTCACGAGCTCGGCGGCGGCGTTCATCACGTAGGCCGCGTCGCAGCTGACCGAGACGTTCTTGGCCTTGATGAACTTGAGCGCGCCGATGGTCTCCGAGTAGCTGCCCGAGATGCTGAGCCCGCGCGCGCCGCCCGCCAGCTCGGCCCAGGCCGCCGAGACATCCGTCGACGAGTCGCCGACGACCGTGCGCGCCACGCCGGCGAGCCCCGTGATGGCCTGGAGCGAGCCGACCGTGCGCGTGAGCGAGCCCGCGACGTTCTCCGAGTGGTCGCCGCCCGCCTTCACGAAGCGGTTGCCCGAGATGCTCACGCTGAGCGAGCCGCCCGTGCCGTCGCCATACTCCGCCCCCACGTTGACGTCCTGGTTGCCTCCGACGTCGAGCGTGCGGCTGCCGGCGACGCTCGTCTTGTGATCGGCGGTGACGGAGAGCGTCTCGTTGCTGCCGACACCACGCGTCTGGTTGTTGCCGACTCCCCAGCTCGTGTCGTTGTCGACCGACGCGATCAGATCGCGGCTCGCGTTGAGGAAGATCTCCTCGCTCCCGGCCGCGTCCTCGAAGCGCAGCTCGTTGGCGCCGGGCCCACCCTCGGTGGTCGCGGTCTGCATGGAGCTGACGGTCTTGCCGCCGGGCAGCGGGTAGGGCGGCGCCTTCTCCGCGTTGTAGAGGTGGCCGCTGCCGCTGATCGCCGGCCGATCGAGGTCGCCGAGCTCGAAGTCGACGAGGACCTCGAAGTCGACGCGGGGCATGACCATGGAGCCGCCGAGCGCGAGCTGGCCGACGCGCAGCCACGTGCTGCTCTTGTCGTCGGTGATGCCCGAGCGATCCCACACGAAGCGCGCCTTCGCGCGGCCGTGATCGTCGGCGTGGATCTCTTCCCCGCCCGGCACGGTGACGAAGGCGTGCTGCACGCCGGAGAGGATCGGCTGCGGCGCGGCCTCCTGAGGCCGGAAGGGCACGTCGACCGGGATCACCTCGAAGCGATTGTCGTAGGCGAGCGCCTCGCCCGCCCCGAGCGCGAAGTCCCCGCCCGAGTCCGCCGGCCTCTGCGTGTGGACGACCTCGAGCAGCAGGTAGTCGCCATCGAGCGTCGCGCGCTCGCTCTCGGCGACGGTGAAGAAGCGACCGGGCATCAGCGCGATCACGTCGCTCTCGCCGGCGAGGGTGCGCGTGCGCATCCGGAGGCGCTCGAGGATCCGATCGGTCAGCCGCTGCCCACGGCCGCCGTCCACGTAGCGGCCCGGGTGGAGGTAGACCTCGCGCGCGGTGGTGTTCGGCGCCTCGGCCGACGTGGTCAGATCCGTCCCCGGGCTCTTCAGGTCGTAGTCGCGCTGCATGACCTGATCGGACGCGACGCGGTGGCGCTCCTCGAGCTGGCTGAGCCCGTGTCGCCGCTCGCTCCCGGTGTGGACCAGCGCGAGCTGCGACTCTCCGTCGATCGCCGTCAGCGCCGTGTCGTCGTCGAAGAAGACGACGCGCTCGCCGTCCTCGCGCTGCTCGACGAGAAAGCCGATGCCCTCCTCGAAGAGGAGGCGGGTGACGAAGTCGTAGTCGCTCTCGCCGTACTGCACGATGTTCTCGTGCGGCTCGTAGCTCGCGTTCACGCTCCACTCGGCGAGCTCCGCGAGGCCGGCGCGATCGAGCACGTCGCTCACCACGTCCTGCACGGTCATCTCCTGGTAGATGCGGTGGTCTCGCCCGAGCGTGAGCAGCGCGAGCTTGGAGGCGAGCCGCACCTCGAGCTCCAGCACGTCCTCGCGCCAGGCGTGCTCCGAAACCTCCATCACGACACCGGAGAAGGGGTGCACCCCGCGCTCGGTCGCGAGCCCGAGGGTGGCGTCGAGGCCGATCAGCTCGTCGGGCTCGATCGGCGTGCTCGCCACCGCGCGCACGAGCACTTGCGTCGGCGCCGAGAGCCGCTCGCGCGCCTCGACCTGGCGGACGTGCCAGCCCTCGGTGCCCATCCCCGCGATCGAGAGCGTGGTGCGTGCTGTCATCGGATTCACGACTTGTAGTCGATGTTCCCTTTGATCTTGAGCTGCGGTCCGCCGCTGCCGCCGAACTTCTTCGCGTCGATGGTGATGCTCCCACCGAGCTTGAGCTCGCCGCCTCCGCCTTTCAGCGTGGCGCTGCCCGAGGTGACCCGGACCTGCGAGCCGGTGATCATGCAGTCCTCACCGCACTCGATGCTGATGACCCCGGCGGCCGTCAGCGCGATCGCGCCCTTGGCGCCATAGGTCACGTCGCCGCCGGTCTTCACGGTGACCGCGCCCGAGTTGAGGGTCTTCGTCCCGCTGATCGCCTCGGCGTACTCCTTCGGCGTGATCAGCGCCTTGGCCGCGCCGACCGACTCGGTCTTGCTGCCGCCCACCGTCTCGGCGATCGCGGTGGCGCTGATGATCGCCTGCACCGCGCCGACGCTTCGGGTGTGGTTGGCGTTGAAGGTCTCGGCGACCTTGTTCGCGAGCACGTTCATCAGGCCGCCGATGTCCTCGGTACGATCGCCGCCGGTCCCGAACCCGAAGTTGCCGGTGATGCCCCAGTCGTCGTTGCCGCCGACCGTCACCGTCTTGCTGCCGACCGTCTCGGTCGCGCTGTTCGTCGTGACGCTGATGCTCTGGTTGGCGCCGACCGAGCCCGTCTCGTCCCCGCCGACCGACGAGGTGAACGTCGCGCCGACCGTCTCGGCGGCGTCGACGCCGACCGTCTCGTTCTCGTCATTGGCGACGACGACGGCGAGGTCCTTGGACGAGTGCAGGAAAAACTCCATGCCGCCGTTGCCATCCTGGAGGCGGATCTCATTGGTTGATCCGCCCCCTGGAGAGGTGGACGACTGCAGGGCCGACTGCGTCTTGTTGGCCGGCAGGCCGTAGGGCGGCAGCGTCTCCTGGTTGTAGGCCTTGTGGAGCGCCACCGGTCGATCCGGATCGCCGTCCACGAACGCGACGTGCACCTCCCAGCCGAGCCGCGGGAGGATCATCGCGCCGCTGGTGTTCATCTGCTGAAAGCGGATCCAGCAGGTCGCCGTGTCGTCCACCGCGCCCTCGCGATCCCAGTAGAAGTGCACCTTGATCCGGCCGTACTCGTCGACGTGGATCTCCTCGCCGCCCGGGCCGGTGACCACCGCGCTCTCGAGCCCCGAGGCGATGGGCTTGGGCGTCACGCGCGGTGGCCGGAACGCGACGTCCGAGGGGATCGCGCGGAGCACGCTCGAGTAGCGGCCGAAGAGCGAGCCACCCCCCGCCTCGCGCTCGCGCACCTCGAGGCGGTGCTCGACGGAGGTCACGAGGTACTCGCGCACCAAGAGCTCGGGCTCGGCGTCGACGAGCTCGAACTTCAGCCCCGGCGCCAAGCGCAGGCAGTCGCTCTCGGCGCGGAGGACGTTGCGATCGTGCCAGGCCTCCTCGAGCCGGACGCGCGCCAGGCGGCCGCCCTCCGCGGTGTCTTCGTAGCCGCCCGGATACTCGTAGAAGCGGCGCGCCCCCTCCTCGCCGTCGACCGCCTCGAGCGGCGCGGCGGGCGACTCGAAGAACCAGTCGCGCGACTTGTAGGCGTCGTGCGTCAGCTTGGTCTCGAGGATCGGGTGCCAGAGCGTCTCGATGTCTTGCCCCTCGTGGCTTCGGATCGGGAGGATCGCGTCGCCCTCGATCGACTGATGCACGCTGGGCCCGTCGCCGAGGCAGAGCACGTGATCGACCTCGGTGTGCTCGAACCAGTAGAAGATGCCCTCGTCTTCCAAGAGCCGCAGCACGAACGCGAGCTCGCTCTCCTTCCACTGTGCGCAGTAGGTGCGCACCGGGTAGGTGCCCTGCGTGTCCCAGCGCACCGCGTCGCTCGGGATGCCGGCGTCCTCGAAGACCTTCTTCACGATGTCGACGGCGCTCAGCTCCTGGAAGATGCGCGTGCGCACCCGGTAGGCGAGGCCGTGCAGCGAGGGTCGCAGGCGCAGGCGGTAGCGATGCCAGATTCCGTCCGCGCCGAGATAGCGGGCCTCCTCGATCACGCCGTGGAGAGAGCGCGGCGGCGAGCTGCCCTGCCCGGCGCTGAGCGTGACGCAGGCCGTCGACCAGAGCATCGCGCTCAGATCGAGCCCGGCCTCCGCGGTCAGGAAGTCGACCCTGGCGTCGAAGAGGGCGGAGAGCCCCTCACGGGCGTGGAAGGCCACGACGGTGGCGTCCACGGGCACATCGCTATGATCGAGCCGTCCTTGACCGCGCACCCGAGCTCCCCCGGCGAATGGCGAGCTTCAATAGCATGCGTGGTGGCTCGGTCAACCAGGAAGAGTGTCAGATCAATGCCGCTGGAAAAGACGCAGTGCTCGGCCTGAGCGCCGCCTCGAGCCGGATCGCGTTGGCCGCGTTGGTACGACCGATCACCCCTGGGACTGCCAAGGGAGTCGGCGAATAGGCCGTAGGCGGGGCCTGCGTAGGGCGCGCTCGCAGCTCTGGAGCATCGCCGGCAGCCCCATCCCCCACGTGGACCGGATCCTTCTGCGGTCCGCCGGAACGTGCGATTCGGAGGCGGGGAGAGCCGAGAGTCGGTGCCTGCGTCCGGCACAGCGCTCAGGGCGCCGCGCTGCGCACCCGGGCCTCCGGTTCGCTGCAGGCCACGACGACGAGCGCGAGCACCCGCGGGACCGCACATCGCAGGTCTCGATGAGCCGCGGACCGAGCCTGGAGAGATATCGTGGTCAGAGTTGATTCGGTGTGAACGAATGAACGTGGAACAGCCGACTCATTACCTGACCGGCCCATGATCGATGCGGACGCACTGGGAGGCACTTCCGCCGATGCGCTCAGCTGGTGATCGCGGTCCACGGCGACTGGTTGTGCCGGCTGACGCGGGTGTGGACGCCGGACTGGTCCGGGGAGAGCGCGGGCACGGGCGGGCGGCTAGGTGGGTGCCCTCCGACCGATTACCCCGTTGTTTGGGGTAAGCGACGCTCTTGACCGAGCATCAGGTGTCATACTGAGGCGCCGCTTCTCACGAGATCTGGCCAGCCGGGGCGCTCGCCGGCCTGCTAGCCTCCGCGCGATGACGACGCGGTCTTCGAGGCGGTGGCTCGGGCGGGCGGGGTTGCTCGCGTCGAGCTTGCTCGTGGGGCTGATCGCGGGCGAGCTCGTGCTGCGGGCGATGGGGGTGGCGCCGGATCGGTGGGTGATGCCGCGCTCGCTCGAGCGCGAGGACAAGAGGGTCGCGCTCGATCTCTATCCGGATGATCCGCGGGACTATTTCCCGCTGGACCTTCGGAACACAGACGAGCGGCGCCGATGGCGCGAGGTGGGGCTCAGCGAGGTGGACGCGCGCTGGGAGCGCACGCCGCACGGGGTGCCGCTGTCGTTCAGCGAGGAGCTCTGTCGCGGCGGCGCCATCGGCGAGAAGCGCGAGGGCACTCCGCGGGTCGTGGTGATCGGAGACTCGTTCACCGAGGGGCAAGGGGTGCGCGAGGAGGACACGTTCGCGGCGAGGCTCGACGCGAGCCTCGGCGACGTCGAGGTGATCAACTGCGGCCGGCGCGGGTACGACTTTCCGGAGCTGCACGAGCTGTTCACCCGGCACCTCGCGCTCGAGCCGGACGTGGTCGTCTACGCGATGGTGCTGAACGATCCTCAGCAGTCGGAGGCGTTCCATGCGCGGCAGGCGTACATCGACGACTGGATCCTGGATCGGCGGCGGATGGTTACGGGAGGCGACGGCTCGCCCGATCCCTGGACGCCCCGGCTCTTCAGCGTGCTCTCCGATCGCCTCGAGGGGATGCGGGTCGGGGCCGCGACGACGCGCTGGTATCAGGAGATGGTGGAGGCGCCGAACGCCGAGGGATGGAATGCGACGGTCGATCACCTGATCGCGATGGATCGAACGATGCGCGAGCGCGGAGGGGCGCTGCTGGTGGTGCTCTGGCCGCTGATGGTCGGGCTCAATGGCGAGTATCCGTTCGACTCCGCGCACTGGACGATCCGACGGGCGCTCGAGCAGCGATCGATCCGCTTCCACGACACGCTCGAGGCCTTCCGCGGGCACGCGCCGGCCGAGCTCTGGGTGCACCCGAGCGATCGGCACCCGAACGAGCAGGGGCACGCGATCTTCGCGCGCGCGATCGAGGGCGCCGTCCGCGCGGCGGTGGAGGGGCTGTGAACAAGGCGAGAGGGCGCGCGCTCCTGCTCCTGGTGTCGATCGCGATCGCGATCCTCTCGGCGGAGGCGCTCTTTCGGGTGCGGCTCGCCATGGACGACGCGCCGGGCAGCGATGACGACTGGCGGGCGCGCTATCGCCGGATGAACGAGACGATCTACCGGCGCAGCGAGGATCCCGAGCTGGTCTACGAGCCTGTGCCCTCGAGCTCGGTCGAGATGGAGTACGGCGTCGCGGGGTTCAACGCGGCCGGGATGCGCGACGATCGGGAGCACCCGCGCGAGTCGGATCGCAGGCGGCTCGCGCTGGTCGGCGACTCGCTCGTGTGGAGCGAGTTCTTGGCGCTCCACGACTCGCTCGGCCCGCGGACCGAGGAGGCGCTGGGCGACGACTGGGATGTTCTCAACTTCGGCGCGACGGGCTACGACACCGCGCAAGAGGCGCGCTGGTATCGGCGCGCGGTCCGGCCGTTCGCGCCGGACGCCGTGGTCGTGGTGTGGTGCATGAACGACGTGATGATCATGAGCGGCCCCTTCGAGCGCTTCGCCAACCCGGCCGATCGCGCCCGCAAGGACGCGCAGGAGGCGCACATCGAGCGGGTCGCCGCCGTTCGCCGCGAGACGATCGACGGGGTGCTCGAGGAGCGCGAGCGAGAGGCTCCGATCAAGGTGCTCGCGCGAGCGCTCGGGCTGGTCGAGCGCTGGCGCTTCGATGGCGCGTACACCGACGAGTACCTGGTGATGTTCCGCGAGCGCGAGCGGCGCGAGAGCGTGCGGCGCGCGCTGAGCGAGCTCGGGCGCGACATTCGCGCGGACGGCGCGAAGCCTCTGCTCTTGATCTCGCCGGTGCTGGAGGCGTGGGAGGACTACCACTGGGGCGCGATCCACGACTGGGTGCGGGAGCGCGCCGAGGCAGCCGGCTTCACGGTGATCGATCCACTCCAATCATGGCGCGCCGAGCACGATCCGGAGGAGCTGCGGGTCAGCGGCGACAACCTCCACTACGACGGAAGCGGCAACCGCGTGCTCGGCCGCACGATCGCCGATGCGGTGCGGGAGGCCATGCGTGAGTGACCCGGTGAGGGCCGGCAAGGCCGAGGCGGCCGCCGTGATCTGGCGGTGGCGCAAGGAGCGAGACGATCGCCCGGCGCGCGCCGCCCGCGCTCGCAAGACCGCGCTCGTCCGCTTCATCGTCGCGGCGCTGGCGGGGGGCGCGTTCTTCTACTTCGGTCGCGTCACCGTCGCCTCGATCGCGTGGAGCGTGGGCTCGCTGACGCTCTTGCTCGCGCTCGCGTCGCCGCTCGGCGCGTACGCGGCGGTCGATCGGCTCGTCGCGCGGCTCGGCGCGCTGATCGGCACGATCCTCACCTGGCTCTTGCTCGCGCCGGTCTTCTATCTCTTCTTCACGCCCTTCGGTCTGCTCTTCCGGCGTGGCTCGCGCGATCCGATGAGACGCGGCTTCGAGCCGAGCGCGGCGACGTACTGGAAGCGAAGGAACGAGCCCTCCTCCGAGCGTGATCGCGCCCAGCTCGAGCGGCCCTTCTGATGCGTGTCCTCGGGATCAGCTGCTGGTATCACGACTCGGCGGCGTGCCTGCTCGACGACGGCGTCATCGTCGCGGCCGCGCAGGAGGAGCGCTTCACGCGCAAGAAGCACGACGACGCGTTCCCGACGAACGCGGTGCGCTACTGCCTGGCGGAGGCGGGCGCCACCGAGGTCGACGCGGTGGCGTTCTACGACAAGCCGATCCTCAAGCTGCATCGCATCCTCGAGACCAGCTTCGCGACGGCGCCGCGCGGGCTGCGGCCCTTTCTCCACGCGATCCCCGTCTGGCTCAAGGACAAGCTCTGGATCGAGCCGAAGGTGATGGACGCGCTGCGCGCGCTCGGCGTGACGGGCGATCCGAAGATGTACTTCCCCGAGCACCACCGCTCGCACGCCGCGAGCGCGTTCTTCCCCTCGCCGTTTCGCGAGGCCGCGGTGCTGACGGTCGATGGCGTCGGCGAGTGGGCCACGGCGACGATCGCGGTGGGGGAGGGGAGCCAGCTCTCGATGCTCGAGCAGCTCGACTTTCCGCACAGCCTCGGCCTGCTCTACTCGGCGTTCACCTACTTCACCGGGTTCCGGGTGAACAGCGGCGAGTACAAGCTGATGGGCTTGGCGCCCTACGGAGAAGGCAAGTACACGAAGACCATCCTCGACAACCTCCTCGATCTGAAGGAGGACGGCTCGTTCCGCCTCGACATGCGCTACTTCGGCTATCTGGACGACGTGGTCATGACGAACGAGCGCTTCGCCGCGCTCTTCGGCGGGCCGGCGCGGCGGCCCGAGGCGCCGATCACGAGGCGCGAGATGGATCTGGCCAAGTCGATCCAGGAGGTCACCGAGGAGATCGTGCTGCGGATGGCGCGGCACGCGCGCGCGGTGACTGGGAAGTCGAAGCTCTGCATGGCGGGCGGGGTGGCGCTCAACTGCGTGGCTAACGGGCGGCTGCTGCGCGAGCGGATCTTCGACGAGCTCTGGATCCAGCCGGCGGCGGGCGACGCGGGCGGTGCGCTCGGCGCGGCCTACGCGGTGTGGCACGGGGCGCTCGAGGGCGTGCGCGAGGCCGACGAGAAGAACGACCGCATGCAGGGCGCGTATCTCGGGCCGGAGTTCTCGCCGGGGCAGATCAAGGAGCTGCTCGACGCGCGCGGCTATCCCTACGAGCTCTTCCCCGATGACGCGGTGTGGGCCAAGCGCATGGCCGAGCACATCGCGAACGAGAAGGTGATCGGCCTCCTGCAGGGGCGCATGGAGATGGGGCCGCGCTCGCTCGGAAACCGGTCGATCGTGGGCGACGCGCGCTCGCCGAAGATGCAGTCGATCATGAACCTGAAGATCAAGCAGCGGGAGAGCTTCCGCCCGTTCGCGCCGAGCGTGCTCGAGGAGCGGGCTGCCGACTTCTTCGAGCTGAGCACGACGTCGCCTTACATGCTGCTCTGCGCGGATGTGCGCGCCGAGCGTCGCATGTCGCTCGAGGCGCGCGAGCGCGAGCTGGTGGAGTGGGTGAACGAGGTGCGGAGCGATGTGCCGGCGATCACGCACGTGGACGGGAGCGCGCGGGTGCAGACGGTCAGCCGGGCGACGAACCCGCGCTATCACGCGCTGCTCTCGGCGTTCGAGGCGCTGACGGGCTACGGGATCTTGATCAACACGAGCTTCAACGTGCGGGGCGAGCCGATCGTGTGCACGCCGGAGGACGCGTATCGGTGCTTCATGGGGACGGAGATGGATGTGCTGTCGCTCGGGCCATTCGTGCTGCGCGCCGAGAGTCAGCCGGGGTTCGCTCACCGCGAGCAGTTCAGGCGGTCGTTCGATCTGGATTGATCGTCTCTTCGTCTCTCTTTCGTCTGTCTCTCGTGTCTTCGTCTCCGGGAGGGCCGGGGCCTCGCCTTCGGCTCGGCTCCCGGCTTTGGCCGCTTCGAATGGGCTTCCGCGCATGCTGGTCGGCCGGCCCGGCCCCGCTCGACGCGGCGCCTGCTCCGCCCAAGGCGCTCCGTCGGAAGGCGCCTTCGGCTGTCCCGTCGCTCCTTCCCTGCCCAGCTGAGGCCCGGTTCGTCTGAACTCGCCGCACGGATCTCGTCGGGCGATACCGCGCGCTGCGGCTCAGGGCGGATGGGCCAGCAAGATAGCCAGTCAGCGCAGGCGCGCGCGCAGCACGGCGTTGCGCTTGAGCTTGAAGCCGAGGCGCTCGTAGAGCGCGCGGGCGCGGGCGTTGTCGGGGGTGACCTCGAGCTCGAGCGCGACGGGTCGGACGGGCCATGGGCCCTCGCCTCGCTCGAGCGCCTCGATCAGCGCGCGCGCGTGGCCGCGGCTGCGATGCGCCGGCACGACGTAGAGCTCGTCGAGGATCAGCACCTCGCCGCCGAGCTCGTTCGACCAGCAGGCCGCGAGGATCGCGTAGCCGATCACTCCGCCCTGCTCGAGTACGACGGCCCGCCCGCGTAGCGGGGTCGCGCGGAGGGTCGCGAGCGTGCGGCGATGGTGGGCCTCGGGGACGGGCTCACCCGCCGGGTCCTCCTCGTAGAGGGCGCGGCAGAGCGCGACGATCGCCTCGTCGTCCTCGGGTCGAGAGTCTCTCCACATCGGGGCTCGAGCGTAGCGTACGCGCTGAACGCGACGCGCGCGCCAGCAAACGGAGAGCGCTGTCGAGAGGGTTTGTACGAACTCTGCACGGATCTACCAGCACGACAACGCCAAGTCCGTGGTCTCCGGGGGGAGGTTCGCTTGAAGATCGATCCGTGGGCGCGCGCCATCGGCGCGTGGATGCTCGTCTGTTCTCTGGTCTGGGCGCCGCCCGTGCACGGCCAGTCCGGCGCGAGCGCGGTCAGCCCGTACTTCATGGTCATCGTCGACAACTCCGGGTCGATGACCGAAGGCACCGGTCCGGGCAATAACTCCTGCGGCCGCGACCGCACGCGCCTCAGCGACGCGAAGTGCGTGCTGCAGAGCGTGGTCAACGGCTTCGGGGACGTGCAGTTCGGCCTCGCGCGCTACCGCACGACCTGTGACCCGAACGACTCGTGCAACTCCTCGTGCGACGACGAGTGCGGGTGCAATTGCAGCGCGCTGAGCTGCAGCGGGTGCGAGAACGACGGCCGCCGCTGCCCGTCCGGCGGCGCCTCCGCCGATCAGGGCCAGATCCTCGTCCCGATCAGGTCCGAGAACCAGAGCGCGATCCTCGAGTGGGTCGACTATTCGTGCGGCAGCTGCCGGACCGGCGTGGGCACCGGCCCCGAGCTCCAGGCCAACACCTGGACCCCGATCGCCGGCTCGCTCCGCGGCGCCCGGCGCTACTTCGAGGGCGGCGACCCGGACTTCCCCACGAGCCCGATCGCCGGCGACCCCTACGCGGGCTGCCGCCCGATGCACGTCATCCTGCTGACCGACGGCGAGGAGACCTGCGCCTCGGACGCGCAGACCCGCGCCGCCGCGACCGAGCTCCGCACCACGCGCTTCGGCGGCGTCGACTACGACATCCGCACCTACGTGATCGGCTTCGGCATCGCCGCCGGCGCGTCCGACACCGAGGCCATCGCGATCGCCGGCGGCACCGACGCGCCCGGCGCGCACCGCGCGTTCTACGCGACCGACGA
>JAEZBP010000957.1 GCA_023427125.1 Pseudomonadota bacterium
CGTCACCGTCGAGCCGCTGCTCTTGTCCCGCGCCGGCCAGCGCATCGTCGCGCAGGGCACCTACCGCTTCCAGGGCAACGACGACGTCGACCTCGAGCTGATGAACGTCGACCTCGCGCACCTCCGCCCCCTCGCGCCCGACGCGCTCGAGGGCGTCGAGGGGAGGGTGGACGGCCGCCTGGAGGTGCGCGGCGACGTCGATCGAAGGCCACAAGGCCGATTGACCGCGCGGATCCGCGACGGCAGCTACGGGGGCGTCTCGGGGATCGGGGGCCGCGTCGATCTCGAGCTCTCGGGCGACACCTTGAGCACCGACGTGGCGCTCGAGCTCGGCGACGCGGGGAGCATCATCGCCGAGGGCCCGATCCGCGTGCCGCCCGCCGCGCTCCGCGATCCGAGCCGGCTGATCGACGAGGCGGTCTTCGAGGGCGTCCGGGTCAGCGCCGACGCCTTCGACGTCGCGCCGCTGCTCGTGCTCCTCGGCATCCAGGACGACGTCGCGGTCTCCGGGCGCATCAGCACCGACGCGGAGCTCAGCGGCACGCTCCGGCGGCCGGGCGTGCGCGACGCGATCCTGGTCCTCGATCGGGTCCAGCTCGACGGATGGGATCCGCTCCGCGCGAAGCTGCACGTCAGCTTCGGCGACGATCGACTCGCGGTGCGCAACCTGTGGGTGGCCGACGCAGCGGGCGCGCTCGCCACCGCGGAGGCCGATCTGCCGCTCCCGCTCGACGCGCTCCCGCGCGATCTGCCGGGGTTCTGGCGACTGGCGCGGAGCGAGCCCTGGTCGCTCTCGGTGCGGGTGGCGCAGCGCCGCGTCGACGGCTGGCCGGAGCCGCTCGCGCAGTACGTGCTGCCCGGCCTCGCGGCCTCGGCGAGCATCACCGCGCGCAACGTGGACGGGAGGATGACCGCGGACGTGGAGGGCGTCGCGCGCTGGGTCGACGCGGCCACCGACGATCGCTGCGCCGCGCAGCTCCGCCCGCTCGTGAGCGTGCGCGGCCGCGTGGAGGACGATCTCGCCACCGCCACCATCACGGGCTTCCTCGGCGGCGATCGCGCGGTGCTCGACGCCGAGGCGGCGGCGGCGCTCCCCTTCGACGACTGGATCCAGCAGGGCGGCGTGAACGAGTTCCCGTCGACCGAGCTGGTCGCGCGGGTGCGCGGCGCCGACATGGCGAGCGTGCCCTGGCTCTGCAGCTATGGCCGCGGGCCGATCAACGGCTCGCTCACCGCCAAGGATCTGCTGACCGGCACCTCGGTCGTGGGCGCGGTGATCGATCTGCCGCGCTTCCAGCTCTGGGAGGTCGAGGGCGAGCGCGCCGATCCGCAGCTCAGCACCGACTATCGCGTGCACGTGCGCGCCGGGAGCACGCCCGAGCGCGACGCGCTGAGCGCGTGCGTCATCCTCGGCGCCTCCGGCGACGCCGGCACGCCCGGCGCGCGGTGCCGCGAGGTCGCGATGCCGGCCGAGGGCGAGCTCCTCGCGCGGCTGCGTGTCCCGGTCGAGTGGACGCCGGGCGTGCTGCTGCCGGCCTACCAGGACGGCGGCATCATCACGAGCGTCACCGACTTCGAGGGCGTCCACGTCGAGCCGATCCTCGCGCTCTTGCCGGGCATCGTGAGCGGGGACGCGGTGATGGACGGCACCGTCAGCGTGCGGGGGCCCTGGGAGGGGATCCGGCTCGAGGGCGGGCTCGAGCTGCGCGACGGGCGCGTGCGGATCGAGGGCCTCGGCCAGCACCTGAGCGGCATCGCGGGGCGCCTCGAGCTGCGCGGCACCGAGGTCGTCTTCCCCGAGGGGCGACCGCTCACCGCGCGCGACGCGGGCGGCCTCGCGTCGGCCTACGGCACCGTCGGATTTCGCGGGCTCATCCCGAGCACGCTGGCGCTCACCGTCCGCGCGGACGCCTTCCCGATCCGCAACGAGGGGATGGTGCTCGCGTGGCTCACCGGCGACGCGAGCATCGACGGCGAGATCACCGACGAGCGGACGACGAGCGACATCCGGACGAGCAACTTCACGGTGCGGCTGCCCGAGCGGAGCGCGGCCACCCTCCAGCCGCTCGGCGCTCACCCCGAGATCCTGGTCGTGGGCGCGGAGCGTCCGGTCCGGACCGACGCGACCGAGTCGAGCTACCCGATCGAGATCGCCATCAACGCGAGCGCGCCGTTCTGGGTGACGCGCAGCGACTTCTCGGCGCAGGTGAGCGCGCGCCTCCGCGCGACCTACCGCGACCCGAACCTCTACGTCGGCGGCGAGGCGAGGATCCTGGGCGGGACGTTCGAGATCTTCGGCAAGCGCTTCGAGCTCGGCTCCGACAGCACCTTGACCTTCAACGCGGCCAGCCCGGACCTCAACCCTCGGGTCAACATCGCCGCCACCTACGAGGTGCCGGGCCGCCGAGGGGTGACGGTCACGGTCACCGTCACCGGGACGCTGACCGAGCCCGAGCTCGGGTTCAGCTCGAGCGACCCCGACGCCAACGAGCCGGCGGAGGTCATCGCGCTCCTCATCTCGGGCGGGCGGCGCGACACCGGCGGCGCCCAGCGCGAGGCCTCCGAGCAGGCGGCGAGCTTCCTCGCCGGCCTCACCGCCGGCATCCTCACGCTCGGCCTGCGGCAGGAGTTCGGCGACGTCATCCCGGTGCTCGCGGTCGAGAGCGAGGGCCTCGGCGGGACGCGCATCCGCGTCGGCTGGAACGCCAACGACATCATCCCCGACTTCCTTCGCGACATCGTCCTCGGCGCGTACATCGAGGGCTTCGTCATCGCCGCGGGCGAGGGCGCGGCCACGACGGGCTCGAGCGGCGTGGGAGGCGGCGTCTCGCTCGAGTTCACGCTCCCCTCGGGCTTCCTCCTCCGCGGCACCTACGTCCCGGTCGACAACGGCAGCCTCGACGTCTTGTTCGAGCCCTAGCCCGGGTTCCTGGTCAGCGCGCCAGCCGCGCACAGATGCTCTTCGTGGCCCACGGCTTCACGAAGGACCGCGAGCTCTCGAGCTGGCGCAAGGTCTCGCTCCTCACCTGGGGGCGCCCCTCCGACCCGAGCGCCTACGGCATCCTCGAGCTCGACGCGACGAACGCGCTCGCGTACGTCGAGCGGGCGCGCGACTCGGGCGGCGCGCACGTCACGCTGACCCACCTGATCGGCAAGGCGATCGCGCTCGCCATCAGCGAGCGACCGGAGGTGAACGCGATCGTCCGGCGCGGCCGCGGGATCGCTCGGCGCGAGAGCGTCGACGTCTTCTTCCAGGTGGCCTTCGACGGAGGCCAGGATCTCTCCGGCGCGAAGGTGGCGCGCGCCGATGAGAAGAGCGTCTCGGAGATCGCGCTCGAGCTCGCGTCGCGCACCGAGCGCATCCGCGCCCACGCCGACCGCTCGCTCCAGCGGACGCAGGCGCTGCTCGATCGCCTCCCCGGCCTGCTCCGCGGGGCGGCGCTCCGGCTCGCCGGGCGCGGCCCCGACGATCGGGGGCGGGGTCGGCGCGCGCTGGGCGTGCCCG
>JAEZBP010000962.1 GCA_023427125.1 Pseudomonadota bacterium
CGCTCGCGCTGCGCGTGCCGCTCGAGGTCCCGGCCGGCGGCGCGCTGACGCGTCGCGTCGCGTTCGGCTACGTGCCGGGCGGCGGCAGCGAAGCCGATGACGTCGCCGCGTTGCGCGATGCTCCGGAGGAGCTCGCTCGAGAGGCGGAGGAGGCCTGGCGAGGGCGCTTGATCTGGGCTGCGTTCGAGGGCCTGCCGCACGCGGGCGCGCTGCATCGGGAGCTCGCGTGGTCGAGCTACTACACGATCGCCAACGCGACGTTCGACGAGTACCACGGGGTGCGGCTCGCGGGGCAGGGTGGCTCCTACAAGTACATCCACGGCCTCGACGGAGCGATCGGCGACCTCGCGCTCTTCGCCGACGCGATCGCGTTCCTCGATCCCGCCCTCGCGCGCGACACGCTCGTCTACACGCTGTCGGTGCAGGCCTACTCGGGGCACGAGCAGGGCGCCTGGCGCTTCCCGTACGCGACGACCGGCGTCGGCGCGTACAGCGACGTCGGGATCTACCGGCAGCGCAGCGACGCCTACTGGCTCGTGCCGTCGAGCGTCGCGCGCTACGTCGCGCTGACCCGCGACGGCGCGTTCCTCGATCGCGAGATCCCGTTCTACCCGCACGCCGAGGGGGAGCGCGGCAGCGTGGTCGAGCACGTGCGCCGCGCGCTCGACTACGCGGAGGACGAGCTCGGCTATGGCGCGCGCGGCTTCGTCGCGATGGGCACCAACGACTACGCCGACGGGATCCTCCGCCTCTCGCCCGAGGTGACGACGCCGACCGGCGCGAGCTCGACCTTCAACGCGCTCTTCATCGCGCAGGGCTTCCCGCTCGCGGCCGAGGTGATCGGCGCCCGCGATCCGGCGCTCGGTGCGCGCATGGCGGCGATCACCGCCACGCAGGTCGCGCTGCTCGAGAGCGAGGCGTGGAACGGCGAGTACTACGAGCGCGGCTTCGCCGACAGCGGCAACCCGCTCACGCCGGACCACCTCTTCGTCGAGCCGCAGGTGCTCCCGATCCTCGCCGGGCTCACCGACGAGGCACGCCGTGACGCGCTGCTCGATCTCGTGGAGGCGCGCTTCGAGACGCCGCTCGGCGCGATGACCACCGTCTCCCTCGGCGAGGGCGGCGCCGGCATCGCGCAGCCCCAGATCGGCGGCGTGTGGCCGGTCGCGAGCGCGTGGGTCACCGACGCGTGGTCGCGGCGCGATCCCGAGCGCGGGTG
Source organism: Pseudomonadota bacterium (assembly GCA_023427125.1). Classification (GTDB taxonomy): domain Bacteria; phylum Myxococcota_A; class Polyangia; order Polyangiales; family Sandaracinaceae; genus JAEZBP01. The sequence continues at coordinate 1,220 of JAEZBP010000962.1, forward strand.
GAGCAGCTTCGTGCGCAACACCCTCTTCACGCACGCGACCCTCCATCCGGACCTCTGGTACGGGATCTGGACCGGCCCCGACTCCTACAACGGCCCCGACCACGAGCGCGCGGGCGAGGCCGACGCTCACATCGCGACGGCGCTCACCGACTACCCCGCCCTCAACGCGCACGTGCACGTCGGGCCGATCCGCGCGCTGCTCGCCGTGCTCGGCGTCGAGGTCACGGCGCGCGGCCTCGCGGTGGCCCCGCGCGTGCCGGCCGAGCGATGGACGGTGCGGCTGCCGCGCCTCTGGCTCGAGCACGCCGCCGATCGCTTCGCCGGCCGGACGTTCGCGACCGTCGAGGCGCCGGTCGAGCTGCGGGTGCGCCTCCCGCTCGCGCTCCGCGGCGCGCCGGTGCGCGTGATGGTGGACGGCAGCGCGGCGGTCTCGACGATCGACGGCGATAGCGTCGTGTTCACGCTGAGCGCGCGCGACGAGGGCACCCCGTGGGCGATCACCGCCGAGTGAGCGGGTGACCCACCGGGTGACTGACACAGGCCCTCCTGAGAGGCGACCGGCGAGGCGAGCGGGTCGCTGCGCGGAGCGCCGCCCCGCTACGCGCGCTCGAGGCGCGAGCAGGCTCCATGGAACGTGAGATGCACCGGCGCCGCCTCGCGAGGGAGGAGAGCGATGAGCCGGTCGCTATGGTGGGTGATCGCGTCGATGCTCGCGGGCTGCGCGGCGCCCGCGCGCTTCCTGCCGGCCTCGGACGTCGAGCGCTCGGCGCGCGATCCGTCGGCGGGCGTCGTGACCCAGGGCGGCGTCACCGTGATCGCGGACGCCGTGCGATGGAGCGGCCAGCCGGCGGCGCTGGGACAGCTCGTGACACCGATCCACGTGCGCATCTTGAACCAGAGCGATCGCGATCTCGCGGTGCGCTACCAGGCCTTCGTGCTGACGAGCGACACCGGCCGCGAGCTGCGCCCGATGCCGCCGATCGCCCTCGATCGTGCGGGCTCGGTCCGCGCTCGCCGCCCGCCGGCGCCCGACGCGAGCTCGTTCCACTACGCGCCCTACTATCGCGACGTGTTCGGTGAGGAGGTCGACTACTGGACGGGCGGGTTCGCGTTCGATCCCTACTTCTACGACGGCTACGCGGCCTGGAGCCCGAGCCTGCCGACCGAGACGATGATCGATCGCGCCCTGCCCGAGGGCGTGATCGGGAGCGGTGGCTGGGTCTCGGGCTTCGTCTACTTCGAGCGAGTCGAGCCCGAGGCCGAGCGAGTGACGCTCCACGTCGATCTCGATCTGCCGCAGGGGGAGGAGCGCGTGGCGACGATCGACATGGCGTTCGTCGATCACTCGTGAGCTGATCACATGGGTCGCTCCGCTGCGTGATGGCATCCCGACACCTGCGAACGGCAGCAGGTGTCAGCCTACCGTCACTCGCTCCGCTCCTCGATCAACGCACCACGGGTGTCAGCACGAAGCGGGCCTCGCCGGCGGCGGCGCTGACCTCACGCTCCTGATCGAGATAGCCGGTCTTCGAGAGGCGGAGCCAGACCTGACGCGCGCCGGAGGGGAGCGGGATCACGAGCGGGGTCACGCCCTCGGCCGGGCGGCCGTCGAGGTGAACGCGCGCGCCCGGCGGCTCGGAGACGACACGCAGGGTTTGGGCCTCGGGCGCTTGGGAGCGCGCCGGCGCGTGTGGCAGAGGAGGCGCCTCTGAGGTCAGGGGTGCCTCCGCGTCGCGGCCACCGAGCGCGCGGGTGGCCACGAACGCGACGAGGCCGGCGCCCAGCAAGCCGGCGAGCCCCAGCAAGGGCGCGACCCACCGAGCGACGCTGCTCATGCGCCGCCGGCTCGGGACCCAGGTCTCGGAGTCGCTCGGAACGCGCGCGGGGCTCGCGGCGGCCGGCATCAAGCTCGTGAGGGGATCGTCGTCGATCATCCCGGGGTCGGGGACGAGCGGATCGGCGCGCGGCATCAGGCTGGTGGGGGGCTCGTCCTCCGGACCCAGGCCATGGGGATCGTCGATGATCGCGCGCGTGTCGAGCTCGTCGACCTGCGGCGTGG
>JAEZBP010000983.1 GCA_023427125.1 Pseudomonadota bacterium
CGCGCCGCTGCGTTTGCTGGGCGCGCCGCTGCGTTTGCTGGGCGCGCGCTGCGTTTGCTGGGCGCGCGCTTCGCGAGCGCGCGGTCGAGCGGCACGGACTTTCCGTCCGTCGGCGCTCCCCGTCCCCGGCGTCCAGTCGAGGGTGAGCGCGCCGCTGCGTTTGCTGGGCGCGCGCTGCGTTTGCTGGGCGCGCGCTGCGTTTGCTGGGCACGGACTTTCCGTCCTGTCGGCGCTCCCCGTCCCCGGCGTCCAGTCGAGGGTGAGCGCGCCGCTCGGCGTTCCCCGAGCGCCGTGATCTTGCGAACAGCCTTTGATTGAGCTCGCGGGCGCGCGCCTTCGTGCGCGCGGGCCGAGCGGCGCGGCCATTGATCTCGCGCCTACTGCAGGGTCGGGCCGAGGTCGATCGTGCCGAAGCGCTGCTCGTGCCGCGCGACGGCCTCGGCCAGCACGTTCTGGAAGCGCTTGGCGTGGGAGGGGGAGAGCAGGATGCGGCTCAGCAGCCATCCGTCGCCGCCCTGCATGAACGCGAAGTCGATGACGAAGCTGTCGTGCGTGCTCCCGACCTGCGCGAGGTTGGCGAAGCGGCCCTTGCCGACGTCGTCGTCCATCTTGATGCGGAGGGCGGGGCGCGTGGGATCGGCGGGGTCGCTCATGGCCGACGCATAGCACTGGCGCGGGGACGAGGGGAACTCGATCGGCGCCCCGCTGTCCGGCGTGGTATGCGAAGCGCAGCGACCGCAGGGACCATGTCTGCCGAGCCCGATCAGGATGGGGGCGTCCTCTTCTGCCCCTTCTGCCGTGAGTGCTTCGAGGGCGTGAGGGTCTGCCCCGAGCACGAGCTGACGTTGGTGCCCTTCCAGAGCCTGCCGCGGCAGGCGCATGAGCGCGAGGTCCGCTGGGACGAGGCCGTGATGCCGTGGGAGGTGCGCTTCGGCCGGCTCGAGATCGTCCTCGGCGTGGTGGCGCTCTTGGTCGGCTTCGCGGCGCTGCCGCTCGTCGACGGATCCTTCGACGACCAGCGCATCGCGTGGACCGCGCTCGAGATCGCCACCAGCCGCGCGCCGAACCTCTGGACCGTCCCCTTCGCGGCGGCGCTCTTCGTGGTGTTCCTGTTTCGGCGGCGCACGCCGCTCGAGATGCGCGGCGCCCGGCTCGCGGGGGTGGCGCTCGCGCTGATGCCGGCGATCTCGATCGGCTACTCGCTCTGGAACATCCAGCGCGCGGTCGGGCAGGCGCACGGGGCGGTCGCGCTGAGCCCGGCGATGGGCGCGTGGGTGGTCGGGGCCGCGTGCGTGCTCTTGCTCGTCGGCAGCGCTCGCTTCGGTGCGGTCGGCGCCGGGCGCGCCGAGGAGGCCCTCCCGCACGGCGCGGAGCCCGAGAACGATGACGGCGCGCGCGGCATCGAGCCCGAGCGCCGATCCGACGTGAAGGCGAAGAAGAAACGGCGCTGATGTGCCGGCGGAGAGCTGCCGCAGGATGACGTCGGCACCTCGCTCGATCGGACACCGGGGATCGGAAGCGCCGACCCGGCCGGAGGCCGGGTAGCTGGAAAGCACCCCGCCCGGGGAGGCCGAGCGGAGCGTTCACCCTCGGCCGGACATCGGGGACGGACAGCGCCAACCGGACGGAAGGGCGCGCCGCTCGGCCCGCGCGCTCGCGAAGCGCGCGCCAAACAACTCAGCGCGCTCGCGAAGCGCGCGCCAAGTAACTCAGTGCCCGGCCTCGGCGAGCGTCTTGAGGAACGCGCGCTCGAGGGTCTGGACGAGAGGGGCGAGGTGCCGGAGCTGGTGCTTGCCTTCGAGCGCGAGCTCGAGGATGTAGGTCGCGTCCTTGCCGTCCGGCACGCGGACCTCGAGCGTCGAGGCCGAGCGAGTGACGACGCAGCGGCCGAGCTCGAGGGTCTTCTTGACCTCCTCGATGTCGCCCTTGGCGCGCACCTCGTAGACGTCCCGGTCGGCCCGGACCATCGGCTCGAGCTCGCCGGCGTAGAGCACCTCACCCCCGGCGATGACGAGCACCTGATCGCAGGTCTTCTCGACGTCGGGGAGGATGTGGGTCGAGAGCAGCACGCTCGCGCCGGTGCGCGCCGGGATGTCGAGGATGAGCGCCAGCATCTCCTCGCGCCCCCGCGGGTCGAGGCCGCTCGGCGGCTCGTCGAGGAGGAGGAGCTTCGGATCGCCGACCAGCGCTTGGGCGAGGCGCGCGCGCTGCCGCATGCCGGTAGAGAACGAGCCGAGCCGGCGATAGCGCGCCTCGCCGAGCCCGCAGTACTGCAGCACCTGGTGGGCGCGGCCGATCGCCTCCGAGCGCGGCAGGCCGCAGAGCTCGGCCGCGAGCGTGGCGTACTGGAGCGCCGTGAGCTCGGGGAGGACCGTGTCGCCCTCCGGCATGTAGCCGATGCGCGCGCGGATCTGGAACGCCTCCCGGCTCACGTCGCGATCGAAGACGCGCACGGTGCCGTAGTCCGGCGAGAGCAGGCCGAGCAGCGTCTTGAGGAGGGTGCTCTTGCCCGCGCCGTTCGGACCGAGCAGGCCGATCCGCCCGGGCTCGACCGAGAGGTCGACGTCCTTCAGCGCGCGCAGCTCGCCATAGCGTTTCTCGACCCCTTTGAGCTCGAAGAGCGGCACGCGGCGGACGTTACGGTGGCCCGCGCGCCTCCGCAAGCCGCTCGGGGCGTTCTACTGCGGCGTGTAGATGTAGGCCGGATCCTGGAAGACGCAGATGCGGTTGCGGCCCTCGTCCTTCGCGCGATAGAGCGCGCGGTCGGCCGACTTGAGCAGCGCGTCGCGGGTGGTCACGCCGCGGCTCGGGTAGAGGGCCACGCCGATCGAGATCGTGATCGGCTCGCTCATGCCGCTCGCCGACTCGAAGGGGCGCTCGCCGATCGCGCGCCACACGCGATCGGCGACCGTCAGCGCGCCGGCGAGGTGCGTGCTCGGGAGCACCAACAAGAACTCCTCGCCGCCGTAGCGCGCGACGACGTCGACCTCTCGGACCGCCTCGGTCAGCCGCTGGGCCACGGCGGCCAGCACCCGATCGCCGACGTCGTGGCCGTAGCGATCGTTGAAGGTCTTGAAGTGATCGATGTCGAGCATCGCGCAGCTCAGCGGCTCGCGATAGCGCTCGGCGCGCTTGAACTCCTCGGTCAGGCGCGACTGCAGATAGCGATAGTTGTAGAGGCCCGTCAGCTCGTCCCGGATCGCGAGCCGCTCGAGGCGCTCGCGCGCCTTCGCCACCTCGTCGTGCATCTGCTTGATGCGGATCATGTTGGCGACCCGCGCGAGCAGCTCGCGCTCGTCGAAGGGCTTGCAGATGTAGTCGTCGGCGCCGATGCGCAGGCCCTCGACGCGGCTGTCGGTGTCGCTGCGGGCGGTCAGCAAGATGACCGGCAGGAACGAGCCCTGCGTCGTCGACTTGAGCATCCGGCACGCGTCGATCCCGCTGATGCCGTCCATCACGACGTCGAGGAGCACCAACGTCACGCCGCCGCCCCGCACCCGCTCGAGCACCTTCTGGCCGCCGTCGACGGCCGTGACCTCGTAGCCATGCCCTCGCAGCAAGCCCGCCACGTACTCGCGCGTCACCCGATCGTCGTCGGCGAGGACGATGTGGGCGGGCTCTCTCGTGGCTGACTCCGAAAGCGACATGGGGCAGCGGAGAGCCTATCCCGTGTCGGCGCGGATGGCAGCTCCGGTGGGCCTCGCAAGACCGTCTTGGATCACGACTCCGTGCAGCCTACCCTCATCGGCCCATGAGCCTCCTCGATCGCGCGGCTCGCTTCATCGACGACGTGCTCCTGCTCCCGGACGACATCCGGGACACCCTCGAGCAGGCCGAGCACGCGCTCGAGCACGGCGTCCCCGAGCACGCGGAGCCGCTCTTTCGCGAGGTGCTCGCGGCGCGCCCGAGCCTGCTCCGCGCGCGCCAGGGCCTCGCGCTGACGCTCGAGGCCCGCGGCGA
>JAEZBP010001021.1 GCA_023427125.1 Pseudomonadota bacterium
TGCTCGCGCGGCTCGAGGCCTCGCGCCGCATCCGCTACCGCGACCTCTGGTTCTTCGACGCGAAGACCGACGACGCCGCGATCAAGCGCTTGGTGCGCGCGGCCGGAGAGGCGGCGCTCGGCGAGCCGGTGCGCGCGAGCTGCGTCAGCGAGGCGAGCGATCGCGTGCAGGTGATCGATCGCGGCACCTCCGAGGCGCTCCTCGAGGTCGACCGCGCCATCGCCCCCGCGCTCTACGCGCCGGGCGCGATCTTCGAGCACCCGCGCGGCCGCTATCAGGTCCTCGCCCGCGAGGCGCGCAGCGGGGCGAGAGGCGTCATCGCGAGCGAGCAGGTCACCGAGCCGCACCGCACCACGCTCGCGCGCGAGGTGCGCATCGACGTCAAGAGCATCTCCTTCGAGGCGCGCGAGCTCGGCGGCGCCAAGGTGCGGGTGGCCTTCGGCGAGGCGCGGGTCGAGGAGTCGGTGCACGGCGTCCGCCGCTACGCGCCCGGGCCCAAGCTCGTCGAGCAGCGGCGCTACCCCGAGCCCTCGGTCGCGTCGTACACGAGCGGCGTCTGCGCGATCGTGGTTCCCGGCGAGCTGCCGGCCCTCGTGCCGCTCGCGGCGGCGCTGCGCATGATGATCCCGTGCGCGATGCGCGGGGCCGAGGCGCTCCTCGACGTGGCCATCGCCGACGTCTCGGGCGAGCGCTGCCTCGTCCTCTACGATCGCACCGCCGGCTCGAGCGGCTTCGCGCGCTACGTCGCGGAGGTCGGCCTCGCGGAGCTCCTCACGCTCGCGCGCCTCGCGCTCGAGCGCCTGGTCGGCCCGGTGCGCCACCGCCTCCACCGCCTGCACGACAGCGCGCACGTCCCCGAGCTCTCGCCGGAGCAGTGGGACGTCGGCGGCGCGCTCGCGTGGCTCGACGGCGTGCTCGATCCGCCGCCCGAAACGAGCGCGCGCGAGGAGGAAGAGGACGATCGCGCGCGCCGCGCCGAGCACGTCCCGGGCGAGGGCCCGGGCGATCTGGGCCGCCTCTGGATCGCCTCGACCGGCCGCACCGACGATCTCGTCTGGACCCGCCACCGCTGGCGCAGCGCCCACCCGATCGGCGGCCAGCCGGCCGGCTCCGTCTCGCTCGACGTCGCGGTCGAGCGCCGCACCATCGCCTGGGCGATCCGCCGCGCCCAGATGGCCGGCGCGAGCGCCACGGTCACCCCGCTCACCGACCCGCGCGCCTGGGCCGCCCAGCACCAAGCGGCGTTGACGACCGCGTCGACCGATCTCACCGCGCTCTACGCGCACCTCCACCGCATCGCCGGCCCGCACCTCGCGGACACCGTGCTCGCGCTGGTCTCCTCGATCCCGACGCACCCCTCGCCCCTCGCCCCCTGCGAGCGCGCCCCCATCGCCGCCCTGGCCCGCCGCCGCGCCGATCGCGACGCGAAGATCCTCCTCGCGTGGGCGCTCCTCCCCTCGTCGTACCGCCCGACCGCGCGCATGACCGCCGAGGGCCCGGTCCTGCAGATCACCCGCGACGGCAAGGACGAGCTCGTCGATCTGAGCGGCAACGCCATCCGCACCCTGACCGGCGACAGCGGCGCCGCGCTCGCGCTCAGCTGGGGCGACGCCCCGCCGAGCGAGCCGCCGAGCGAAGGGCAGGGTGAGAGCGGACCCACGGAGCCGGAGCCGTGACGCGGCGTCTCTGCGTCGTTTGCCCTGCACGATGGGGTCGGTGGCGATTCGGCGACAGCAGGAGTGAGCGGCTCCCTCTCCGTTCGCCCTGAGCGCGCAGCCGCAGGCTGCCCCGTCGGCAGGCTCAGGAGTCGAAGGGTGCGCGGCCGCGGCGTCCTTCGCCTGCGGCTCGCTTCGCGAGCCGCGCTCAGGACGAACGGTGGTGGGGGCCGGCCGTCGCAAGATCGTGCTCGGCCATTCAGGCCCGGCGCGGGCTCAGAAGACTGAGTCACCCTGCCAGCGGCCGACGACCTCCTCGAAGTAGCCCTCCGGCCATCCCGGCGCGCGATCCTCGGCCTGGGCCACGAGGACGATCACCTCGACCGGGCCGACGGGGACCTCATCCGGGAGCGTGATGGTGTGGTCGGGGCCGACCTCGAGCTGAAGCTTGATGGCCGTATGCTTCGCCATGACACGTGATGCGTACCACGGTGCCTCGTGCGGGCTCGGCGGCGACAGATTCGGAGCTGGCCCGCTCGGTTCTCCCGGGACTCGCGCGGCTCTACCATGGCGTGCACATGCATCTCCCCGCGCTCTCGCTCGCCCTCGTCGTGGTCACCGCCTCGGCGGCTCACGCCAGCGCACAGCGCGCGCCTCGTGAGACTCGGCTGATCTTCGATTGGCCGGGAGGGGCGGAGGCGGAGGTCGTCGCGACGCGATCGCTCGAGAACCGGCTGCGCGGCTCGACGCTGCGCGGAGAGGCGCGCTTCGCGCTCACCACGTCGCGCACGGGGGGCGCCACCGCGGTCACCGCTCGCGATCTGCGCATCGCCTCGATCCGTGAGCAGCTCGACCTGGACGCGGCGAACGTCGCGATGGTCGCGATGATGGCGTTGCCGTCGATGACCCTCACGAGGACCGGGAGCCTCGACGAGCTGACCGACGCGGACTCGGCGCAGCACCAGATCGCGGCCGCATTGGAGCGCGCGGTGCCGGCGAGCGTGCGATCGGGGGCAGCCTGGGCGGCCGTGGCGCCCATGTGGTCGACCACCCCCGCGATCGAGCGGAGCGCGACGGGGACCCTCGAGATGCTGCTGACCTCGCTGACCTCGCGATCGCTCGTGGCCGGCCGTGCGGTCGAGGCGACCGGCGCCTCGAGCCGCATCATGTCCGGCCTCGTCGTCCGGCAGCGAGGCACGCTCCAGCTGAACCGCGCTCTGCCTTGCTTCGAAGGCGACGCATCGGACGGCTGCGTCGAGATCGCGATGCGCGCCGTGCCCGAAGACCCGGCGCCCCTCGCGCGGATGGCGGAGGCTGCGGGGCTCGCCGGCCTGCAGATCACGACGGAGGCGCGGATCGTGACCGAGCCGCGAACCCTCCTCCCGCATCGCTGCGAGGTCCGTACGCGGCGGCTCTACTCGATCACGGTCGACGGTTCCCCGCACGAGGTCGAGGAGATCGAGAACCGCACCTGGGCCTTCGCGTGGCGGCGCGAGACGATCCGCGCTCCTGCTCGGCGGTGAGCGGCTCGGACGGGGCTCCGTTCAATCGGCGTTCTGCTCGAGCTCGTCCGCGAGGGCCCAGAGCGCGTCGAGGTCAGCTCGAGGCCAGGGCAGCCGGGGATGTCTCGCTGGACTCCGCCCGAGGCGGCGAGCGCGTGGACGTAGCGGGCGTCCTCGCCGAGGTCGAGCACCTCCACGGTGCGGAGCTGTGGATCGACGATCCAGGAGTAGGGCACGCCGAACGCAGCGTACTCGCCGAGCGCCGTTCACCCGCGCCGGCAAGGACGAGCTCGTCGACTCGAGCGGCAACGCCATCCGCACCCTGACCGGCGACAGCGACGCCGCGCTCGCGCTCCGCTGGGGCGACGCCCCGCCGAGCGAGGAAGCGAGCGACGGCGCAGCGGCCGACCCCGAGGCCGTCGAGCCCTGAGGCCGGCTCCGCCGCGACATGAGCCGGTGCTCAGATCGGCCCGGGCTCGCAGACGAGGCCGTCGTCGATCGGCGTGTTGATCCGGAAGGTGTTGTTGAGCCGCCACCACGGCTGCTCCCAGCGCGGGATCGTCCCGTCCTCGCGCACGTTGGTCACGTGGTAGGTGTGCTGGTTCCAGATCCGCCGCGCCTGCACCCATCGCTCTTCGCGGTCGCGCAGCACCTGCACGGTCGGAGCGTCGCCGGTGCTCTCCCAACCATCATCGGAGACCAGCACGATCTCGGCCGCTCCGTCGTTGTCGACGTCGGCGACGACGGGGTACTCCACGAGCGTGCGGCTCGTCCGCGGGGCCTGGTACACGACGCGCCCTTCGTCGTCGAAGATGTAGAAGTAGGCCTCGTCGCCGTAGATCGCCTCGGGGGTGCCGTCTCCGAGGAAGTCGAACGCGGTGCCCGCGGCCGCGCCGCTGAAGTCGACGACCTCGGCGCTCCAGGCGAGCGTCGCGTCGCGCTCGAAGACCCCGTACGTCGACTGCGAGTTCATCGCGAACTCCCGGTGCCCGTCGCCGTCGAAGTCGTGGATCGCGGCCGGTGTGCGCCAGACGGTCAGCGGGTTCCCCGGTCGGCGCTGCTCGTACACGATCGTGCCGTCGTGCTCGACGAGGGCGATGCCGAGCCGTAGTCGAGCGAGAGACCGAAGTAGACGCTCCCATCGTGGTGGAAGGCGCGCTCGCCGACGATCACCTCGAGGTCGCCGTCGTCGTCGAGGTCGGCCAGCACGGTCG
>JAEZBP010001038.1 GCA_023427125.1 Pseudomonadota bacterium
GAATGCTCTCGGGCTGCCAGACGCCCGAGCGCCCCGAGAGCCTCGAGGGGGCGACCGCCGAGACCATCACGATCTACGTGCGTGTCGTGATCGGGCCCGACGGCCGCGTGCTCCGTGCACGCATCGAAGCACCGCACCCGCTCGTGCCGGACGCCACGATCCTCTCGTGCGTCCGGAGCCGCGTGTACGAGCCCGCGCACCTCCCTGACGGCACGACCGTGCCCTACCCGCTCCGCTACGCCTTCACCTTCCGGCCCGATGTTTTGTGAGCTGATCTCGAGAGTGAGGACCGAAAGATGGACATCGATCTGATCGAGCTCTGGAGCCACATGAACGGCCTCGGCCGCGCGGTCGTCGTCGTGCTGACGCTGCAGGCGCTCGCCTGCATCTACGTGGTCGTCGATCGCGTCATCCTGCTGTTCACGTCGTCGGCGCGATCGCGCCGCTTCGCCAGTGAAGCGGGCGCGAGGCTCGAGGCTAGCGACTACGAGGCCGTCGTCGCGATCGCGACGAAGCACGAGAAGAGTCACCTCGCGATCTTCATCCGGACCGGCGTCGAGACCTTCCTCGCGCGCAAGGGTGAGGGTCACTCCCGCGAGAAGGCCGCCGAGCTCGCGAAGCGGGCGCTCGAGCGCAAGGGAGAGAACCTGAGCGAGAGCCTCGCGCGCGGCCTGAACGTGCTCGCGTCGACCGGCTCGACGGCGCCCTTCATCGGCCTCCTCGGCACGGTGCTCGGCATCCTCAGCGCCTTCCGCTTGATCGGCGAGGAGTCCTCGGGAGGCATGGGCACGATCGGGCCCGCCATCTCCGAGGCGCTCATCGTGACGGGGTACGGCCTCTTGGTCGCGATCCCGGCGGTGCTCATCTTCAACTGGCTCAGCGGGCGCATCGCGACCTACGAGGCCGGCCTCGCCAACGCGGGCAGCGAGCTCATCGATCAGCTCGAGGCCGGCGCGGTGAGCCGCGAGGCGAAGAGCGGCGAGGGAGCGAGCGAGGCGCCGCGCACCGCGATGCGCGCGGTCTCCGCCGTCTGAGGCGAGCCGAAGGACCCATGGCCTCCCTCAGCCGAAAGGGCAGTCGGGCCCGCCCCAAGCCCACCATGAACGTCACGCCGCTCGTCGACGTGGTGTTGGTGCTGCTGATCATCTTCATGATCGTCATCCCGGCGATGGAGGAGGGGCTCGACCTCGAGGTGCCGGCGGTGGTCAACCCCGACGAAGGCCAGGAGAGCGACCTCCCCGAGCCCCACATGCTCGCGGTCACGAGAGCCGGGCGCGTGTACTTCGACGAGCGCCCGGTCGCCGACGGCCAGCTGGTCGCGCTGCTCCAGCAGGCGCACGCGGCGGAGCCCCGGCGCCGCCTCGTGCTGCGCGGCGATCGCGGCGTCCGCTACGCGGCGGTGCGCGAGCTCTTCGAGATTGCGCAGACGGTCGGCTTCCCCGGCGTGTCGCTTCGGGTGAGCCATCAGGACGCGCTCGCGCAGGCAGGGGATTGAGCCATGGCGATGGATCTCGACGCCGGGAAGAGCGGCAAGAAGGGGCGCACGAAGCCGGAGATGAACGTCACGCCGCTCGTCGACGTGGTGCTCGTGCTGCTCATCATCTTCATGGTCGTGATGCCGGCGATGCACCGGCTCTTCTGGCTGCACGTCCCGCCCGACGCGGACGAGGAGAGCGAGCCGCCGGCACAGGCCGAGCCGCCGATCGTGGTGACCGTCAACGCGCTCGGGCAGCTCCGCATCAACCAGGACGTGGTCAGCGATCGAGACTTCGCTGCCCGGCTCCGGCGTGCGCTCGTCGCGCGCGGTGAGCGCAAGATCTACTTCGACGCGGACGACGACGCCCCCTTCGAGCGCGCGGTCGCCGCGATGGACCTCGCGCGCGGCGCGGGGGCCGCGAACATCGCGGTCATGACGGAACCGCTGCGCTGACGGCGGCGAGAGGTCGATGCACTGTCACGAAGAGAGACGCTCCACGGCAGAGGGAGCGAGACGGATCGGAGCATTCGCGCTCGTGCTCCTCGCGTCGCTCGCGCAGCCCTTCGCAGCGGCCGCGCAGGACGGAGGCGACGCCGGCCCGAGCACGGCCCCGGTCACGAACCCGAGCACGGACACGGACACGAACGCGGACGCGGACGCGGACAGCGACCCGAACGCGAGCGCCGACACGCCCGCACCCGACTCCGGCGTCCGCGGCCGCATCGTCGACTCCCGCACCGGCGAGGGGCTCCCTGACGCGGTGGTCGTCGCGCAGGGTGACGCTGGCACCGGCACCGCGATGACCAACGAGACGGGAGGCTACGTCATCGTCCTCCCGCCCGGCCTCTACAGCGTCAGCGCGCTCTACGACCTCTACCACGGCGCGCGGATGCCCCGCGTCCGCGTGCGCAGCGAGCGATGGGCCGACCTGACGCTCACGCTGGATCCGATCGACGACAGCGTAGTCGCCGAGGAGGTCGAGATCGTCTATCGCGCCGACACCTCGAGCGCGAGCGCGCAAGATCAGCTCCGCGCGGCCTCGAGCGGGATCGGAGAAGGCCTGGGGTCGGCGCAGATGTCGCGGAGCGGCGCGAGCGACGCGGGCAGCGCGGCGCGGAACGTCGCCGGCGTGAGCCTCGAGGGCACGAACCTCAACATCCGCGGCCTCGGCGGCCGCTACACGCTCGTCCTCCTCAACGGCGTCCAGCTCCCGTCGACCGACCCCGACGTCCCCTCGGTCGACCTCGATCTCTTCCCCACCAGCGTCATCGAGAACCTGCACATCGCGAAGGCGTTCCAGCCCGACCTGCCCGGGAACTTCGCGGGCGGCGTGCTCGACATCCGCACCGTTCGGTTCCCGCGCCGGTTCACGTTCGAGCTCGAGGGAGGCGCGGGCCTCAACACGCTGGCGACCGGCCGCGAGACGTTCGGCTATCGCGGCGGCGACCTCGACTGGCTCGGCTTCGATGACGGTGCGCGCGCGCTGCCGCGCGGCCTCGACGAGCGCGTCTCGGTCACCCGCGGCGGCCCCTACCAGACCTTCGAGGCGGTCGAGGCGATCGCCGAGCGCTTCGCGAACAACTGGGCGCTCCACGACCAGACGCTCGGCGCTGCCTTCGGCTTCGAGCTCACCCTCGGCGACTCGATCGACCTCGGGAACCGCAACCGCTTCGGCTACCTCGCGACCGCGTCGTACGACTATGCGCCGAGCTACTCGCCGACTCGAAGCGCTCGTCAAACATCGATGGGCCAGCAGAGCTACGATCTCGCGGGCGGCACCGGTGGAGAGGACGTCTCGCTGAACGCGCTGGCCACCGCGAGCTTGGACCTCGGGCAGGACGATGTCGTCACGCTTCTGACGATGTTCAATCGCATCGCGAGCGACGAGACTTCTCATCAGGTGGGTACGCACTACGACCTGAGCGGCATCGTCGAGCGCTGGCAGCTCCAATACATCGCGCGGACCATGTGGTTCAATCAGCTGCGCGGCGATCACCGCAACATGTTCGGCAGCAGGCTGCGCCTCCGCTGGAATGCGTACGGTGGCTACAGCAGCCGTGAGGAGCCTGACCGCCGAACCGTTACCTACGGCCCTCAAGCGGGTGTCTCGGCGCGCCGGTGGCTCGAGAAGTCGCAGTCGGGAGAGCGCTTCTACAGCGATCTCGATCAGCTCGACCTCGGCGGGCTGGCCGACCTCCGCTTCCCGCTCTGGAGCCAGGGGTGGGGCACACTCGGCGGGCACGTGCGGACGACGAGCCGGACCTTCCTGAACCGCCGCTTCCGCATGATGCAGGACCCGCGGAACACCGATCAGGCGGCGTACGAGGGCGACGTCGAGTCCCTCTTCGACGAGCAGGGCATCGGCTCGCTGACCCGCATGCAGGAGCTCTCCCGTCCCGACGACAGCTACGCGGCCGAGCAGAATTACTACGCCGCGTTCGCGATGCTCGAGACACCGATCGCCGGGCCCCTCAGCTTCACCGGCGGCGCCCGCCTCGAGGCGCTCGATCAAGCGCTCGCCAGTCAGAGCCCGATCCCCGCCGAGCGCGCGATGCCGAGCGAAGAGGTGCAGGGGACCGATCGCACCGACGTCGACGTCCTGCCCGCCGCCGCGCTCCGCCTCGAGCTCGCCGAGGGCATGGTCTTGCGCGCCGCGTACGGCATGACGGTCGCGCGCCCGCAGATCCGCGAGCTCGCCCCCTACCAGTACTACGACTTCATCCGCGACCGGAACGTCCAGGGGAACCCGCTGCTCGCGCGCACGCTCATCCAGAACGCCGACCTCCGCTGGGAGTGGTTCTTCGGCGAGGGCGAGCTCCTCGCGTTCAGCGCGTTCTACAAGTACTTCGACCAGCCGATCGAGCTCCTGATCCGGAACGGCGGGAATTACGACTCCCAGTTCCAGAACGCGACCCTCGCCCACAACGTCGGCGGCGAGGCGGAGCTCCGCTTCAACTTCCGGCACTTCGCGCCGGAGCTGAGCGTGCTGAGCTTCGACGCCAACTTCGCGCTCGTCTGGTCGACTGTGCAGGTACCCGACGAGCTCGCGGGGTCCATCCGGTCGGAGCGCCCGCTCTACGGGCAGGCGCCCTACGTCGCGAACCTGTCACTTCACCTTGACGAACCCGCTTCGGGACTCCGCGCGTCGGTGATCTACAATCTGACCGGCCCACGCCTCACGGACGTGGGCGCACGGCAGGGCGACTTCATTCTTCCGGACGTCTACCGGCAGCCCTATCACTCGCTCGACGTCGTGCTGACCTGGCGAATGGACGAGCACTTCAGGATCCGGCTGAAGCTCAAGAACCTCCTCTTCCAGGACGAGCAGTTCATCCAGGGCGAGTCGTTCAATGTAGCGACGAGCTCACCCGGCATGTCCGGCAGCCTGTCCCTGACGTACTCGCACTGAGCACGAGACCCACTGGGGTCTCCTCTCCAACACAAGAGAACGAGGACTCTCCATGACTACCTGGACGAGATTGGCCTACGTGTGCGCGCTGAGCGGCCTGACCCTGCTCGGCTGCGACGGCGACGACCCTGGAACCGACGCGGGCCCCACCCCCGACGGCGGCGAGCAGTGCGCGGATGAGGTGACCGTCAGCGGCGAGATCACCGAAGACACCGCGTGGAGCTGCCCGGTGTACGTGCTCTCGGGGCGGGTCTTCGTGGTGAACGACTCGACGCTGACGATCGCCGCCGGGACCATGATCAACGGCGACACGGCCGGCTCCGAGGCCGCCGCGCTGGTCGTGACCCGCGGCTCGCGCCTCGTGGCGGAGGGCACCGCGGCCGCGCCCATCGTGTTCACCTCGGGCAACCCGGTGGGCGCGCAGGCGACCGGCGACTGGGCCGGCGTGGTGCTGCTCGGCTCGGCGACGACGAACGACGGCGAGTGCGTGAACGACGCCGATACCTCGACCGACGCGTGCGACGCGCCGGGGTACTTCCAGGATCGCATCGAGGGGATCGAGTCGGGTGACGCGCGCGCGCTCTACGGCGGCACCGACGACGCTAGCGACTGCGGCACGCTCCGCTACGTCCGCATCGAATATGCGGGTCGCGAGCTGAGCCCCGACAACGAGCTCAACGGCCTCACGGTGGGCGGCTGCGGCTCCGGCACCGATCTCAGCTACCTCCAAGTCCACCGCGGCAAGGACGACGGCATCGAGCTCTTCGGCGGCACCGCCTCGATGCACCACGTGATCATCAGCGGGGCGTCGGACGACAGCCTCGACTTCGACGAGGGCTGGCGCGGCAACGTGCAGTTCCTCGTGATCCACCAGTACGCGGGCATCGGCGACCGCGGCATCGAGGCCGACAACCTCGGCTCGGTCGAGGCCGCCGAGCCGCGCACCAAGCCGACGCTGTGGAACGTCACGATGGTCGGCACGACCGAGCACGGCGCGATGCTCCTGCGCGAAGGCATGCAGGGCCGCATGCACAACTTCGTGATCACCACCTACGGCTCGCCCCCCGACGTGCAGGGCCGCCAGGTCGACCCGAACACGTCCTGGCCGAGCGACCTCGTGATCGAGCACAGCTTCTTCCACGCCGTCACCGACTTCCCGGCCGAAGATCTCGACGCCGCCGGCGTGTGGGATCTCGCCCGCACGATGGACGCGACCCTCCCGGCCGCCCGCCCGAGCGATCTCTCGACCCTCTCCGCGGCGCAGCGCGAGCTCATCGCCGACCTCGAGGTCGAGCACCTCGACGACGACATGGGCTTCGACGAGGAGGCGGCGATGACGGACGCCGCGCGCAACAACACGTTCGGCGTCGACCCGATGCTCGCCTCGACCAGCACGAGCGCGCCGAGCTACGTGCCGAGCAACCCCGCGCTGAACGGCCAGGGCACCCCTGCCTTCAACTCGTTCGCCCCGAGCGGCTTCGGCGACGCGGCCGCGACCTACGCCGGCGCCTTCGAGCCGGCCGGCACCAACTGGGCCGAGGGCTGGACCGCCTTCCCCTAGAAGGGGCGCGAATCCTGATGGGTTCACGGGCGGGATCCCATCGAGCCCCGAGCCCTGCCCGGAGCACACGGAGAGCTCGCCGCGCTCGGCGAGCCCTGCGTGCCTCCGCATCTCCGATCGTCAAATTCGGCGATCTCGGATGCCGACCGGCATCGGGGATCGCCGATTTCGGCGCGCTCGGGTGCCGATCGGCATCGGAGATCGCCGAATTCGGCGTTTCGGATGCCCCTCGGTGTCCCTGGCCGGGGATGGTGTGTCGAAATGACACTCTCCCGACGCGCGGCGACGACGACAGCGAGGATCAGCGGTGCGCGCCGAGGACGAGCGTGACGTTCGTCCCGCCGAAGCCGAACGAGTTCGTGATCGCCACGTCCAGCTTGCGCTCTCGACCCGTCCCGGGCACCAAGTCGAGCCCCGCGGCTCCCTCGTCCGGATCGTCGAGGTTGATCGTCGGCGGGATCTGCCCCCGGTGAATCGAGAGCGTCGTCAGCACCGCCTCGAGCCCACCCGCAGCACCGAGCAAGTGCCCCGTCACGCTCTTGGTCGCGCTGATCCACGCCCGCTCGGCGTGGCTCCCGAGCACCGCCCGCAGCGCCTGGAGCTCCTGCGTGTCGCCGGTCGGCGTCGACGTCGCGTGCGCGTTCACGTAGCCCACCCGCTCGAGATCGATCTTGCCGTCCGCGAGCGCGAGCTTCATCGCGCGCTGCGCGCCCTCCCCCTCCGGCGCCGGCTGCGTCAGGTGGTAGGCGTCCGACGTCGCCCCGTAGCCGAGCAGCTCGGCGAGGATCGTCGCACCACGCCGGATCGCCTGCTCGCGCTCCTCGAGGACCAGCGCGCCCGCGCCCTCGGCCATGATGAAGCCGTCACGACCCTTGTCGAAGGGGCGGCACGCCTTCTCCGGCTCGTCGTTGCGCGTCGACAACGCGCGCATCGCCGTGAAACCCGCGATGCCGAGCGGCGTGACGCAGGCCTCCGAGCCGCCCGCCACCGCCGCGTCGAGGTAGCCGTGGCGGATCGCACGGAACGCCTCGCCGATCGCGTGCGCGCCCGACGAGCACGCGCTCGTCGTCGTGTAGTTCGGCCCCTTGAAGCCGTAGCGCATCGAGATCTGGCCCGGCGCGAGGTTCGAGATCGTCGCGGGGATGAAGTACGGCGAGACCCTGCGGGGCCCCTTCGCCAGCAACGTGCTGTGCTGCGCCTCGATGAGCTCAAGGCCGCAGAGCCCGACGCCGAAGTAGGTGCCGACCCGCTCCTTCTCCTCGTCACTCGGCGCGAAGCCGGCCGAGTCGATCGCCATCTGCGTCGACGCGATCGCGAGGTGGATGAAGCGCCCGCCCTCCCGCAGACGCTTCTTCTCGATGAACTTCAGCGGATCGAAGTCCAGGCACTCCCCCGCGATCTTCGAGGGGTGGTCCGAGGGATCGAACGCCTGGATGCGACGGATACCGCTCCGCCCCTCCATGATGTTCTTCCACGAGGACTCGGCGTCCGCCCCTACGGGCGTGACCATCCCGATGCCTGTAACGACGACCCTGCGCATAGGCGAAAACCTAGCCGTGCTGTCCGCTCAGTTCGAGCTGGTGCGCGACTCGATGTAGCGAACCGCGTCACCCACCGTGCGGATCTTCTCGGTGTCCTCGTCCGGGATCTCGATCTCGAAGTGCTCCTCGAAGGCGAGGACGAGCTCCACGATGGCGAGCGAGTCGGCCCCCAGGTCCTCGATGAACGCAGACTCGTCCTTGATCTGGCCAGCGTCCACATCGAGCTGCTGAGAGATGATCTCTTTGACCTTGTCCGCAGTTTCCATTTCGGTCCTCCCGACCGCGCGTCGTCCTGTGCGAGGCGCCAAATTCGATTGAGGCACGCCGTCAGACGTGCATGCCGCCATTGACCCGAATCACTTGTCCCGTCACGTACCCTGCCTCGTCACTGGCGAGGTAGAGCACGGCCGCCGCGACGTCCTCGGCCGAACCAATCCGGCCGAGCGGCGTCTGGGCGATGGCGCCCTGCTTCACGGGCTCGGGGAGGCCCGCCGTCATGTCCGTCTCGATGAAGCCCGGCGCGACGGCGTTCACCGTCACCCCGCGCGATGCGTACTCCCGCGCGAGCGTCTTCGTCAACCCGAGGATCGCCGCCTTCGACGAGGAGTAGACCGCCTGCCCCGGGTTGCCGGCCTCGCCGACGACGCTCGAGAGGTTGATGATGCGGCCCTGGCGCTTGCGGATCATCACTCGCATCGCGGCCTTGGAGCACCAGAGGGTCCCGCCGACGTTCACGCGGAGGGTCTTCTCGAGCTCCTCCGGCTTGATGCGCAGGAGGATCTGGTCGTACGCGACGCCCGCGTTGTTGACGAGGATGTCGAGCCGGCCGTGCCGCTTCGCGATCTCGCTGATCGCCTGGTCGGCGGCGTCGGCGTCGCCCACGTCGAAGCGCGCGAGCTCGCCGTCCGCCCCGACCTCGCGCACGAGGCGCAGCGTCTCGGCGGCCGCCTCCTCGTTGCCCGAGTAGTTCACCACCACCTTGGCCCCGGCGCGCGCGAGCGCGACGCAGACGGCGCGGCCGATGCCGCGCGAGCCCCCGGTGCCGATCGCGACCTTGT
>JAEZBP010001179.1 GCA_023427125.1 Pseudomonadota bacterium
CCCGCGGGCCGAGCGCGGCCACCGGCAGGCCGGGCAGGCGCGGGACCGACTCGCAGTGCTCGATCGCGTAGAGGCGCTCGCGCGCATAGTCGAGCCGCTCGTGGCGGTTGCCGATGGTGTAGTGTGAGAGCCACGAGGTCCAGCAGGCATGCTTCTCGGCGAGCGGGATACGCACATCGAAGTCGGCGGCGTAGCAGCGCTCGAAGTACACGCGGCTCTGCTGGGTGCGGCGCAGGCTGGGGCCGCAGCCCGCCGCGAGCGCGGCGGCCACGATGAGGCCGGGCGCGACGACGGTCAGGGCGGGGAGCCTGCGCGACATGCCGAATGAAGGTACCACCCGCGGCGCTTCCTCCCAAGCGTCCCTCGGCGTGGGCGCGGGGGTCCTCGACACACCGGTCATCGGCGCCCTGTGGATCGCGTGGGTCGACGAGGGCATCGCGATGCTCCGCTTCGGGAGGGAGCCCGCCTCTGCGGCCGAGCTCGAGCGGTGGATGCCCGGCCTCGGCGAGATCCCGGAGCGGCCGATCCCCGATCCGATCCGGGACGCGCTGGGTCGTTACTTCGCGGGCGAGGCCATCGATCCCGCCACGCTCCCGGTCCGCATCGGCGGCACGCGCTTCCAGCGCCGGGTGTGGACCGCGCTCCGCGAGGTGCGGCGCGGATCGGTGAGGACCTACGCCGGCCTCGCGGCCGACGTGGGCTCGCCCCGCGCGATGCGCGCGATCGGGATGGCGATGGCGCACAACCCGCTGCCGATCGTCGTCCCCTGTCACCGCGTGGTCGCGAGCGGGCTCGCGCTCGGCGGCTTCTCGGGCGGGCTCGACACCAAGCGCGCGCTGCTCTCCCTCGAGGGCGTGAAGGTCGAGGGCGACCGCGTGCTCCTCGGTCAGCTCGACTTGCTGTGATCCCGGATCAGGAAGGCTGCTTCTCGGCGAAGCGGGCCGAGACGACCGCGAAGGCGCCGTCGGCGAGGTCGGCCTGAGTCGCGAGCTCGTGTGCTTGGCAGCGGGCGGCGGCCGCGACGTCGCTCCACACTCGCTCGAGGCGCGCGCGGGTCGGCGCGTTCGCCGCGAACGTCAGCGCCTCGGTCACCCGGCCGACCGACACGCCCGCGTCGCTCTTCGCCTTGTTGATGACCCCGAAGGCGTGGGCCGCGAGCTCGAAGCTCTCGGGATCGGCGGGGGCCGCGACCTCGGCGAAGTCCTCGGCCGAGGGCCAGGGCGCGGCGTGGATCGAGGGGTGGCCCGACTCCTGCGCGAACACCCAGGACCAGACCTCCTCGGTGATGTAGGGCAGCACCGGCGCGAGCAGGCGCAAGAGCACGTTCAGCCCGAGCCGGAGCGCGGCGATCGCCGATCCGCGCGCCGCCTCACCGCCCGCCTCGCCGCGCGCGCGGCCCTTGGTGAGCTCGAGGTAGCTGTCGGTGAAGCGCTGCCAGAAGAACTGCTCGGTGATCATCAGCGCCCGCGCGAACTCGAACGACTCGAAGCACTCGGTCGCCTCGCGGACCAGCCCCGCGAGCTCGGCGACGAACGCGCGATCGAGCTCCTCGGTGATCGGGTGGCGCTCGCCCTCCTGGGCCAGCACGAACTTGCCGGCGTTGAAGAGCTTGGTGACGAGGCGCTTGCCGATCTTGAACACCTGCTCGTCGAACGCGGTGTCGGTGCCGAGGCGCGCGCTCGCCGCCCAGTAGCGCACCGCGTCGGCGGAGTAGGTCTCGATGAGCTGGCCGGGCGAGAGCTTGTGGCCTCCGGCGCTCTTGCTGATCTTGCCCTTCTGCGCCGGGTCCACGACCCAGCCGCTGATCACCACGTTCTTCCAGGGGATCGTGTCGAGGTGCAGGTGCGCCTTCGCGATCGTGTAGAACGCCCAGGTCCGGATGATCTCGTGCGCCTGGGGGCGGATGTCGGCGGGGAAGAGCTTCGCGTGGCGCTCGGGATCGAGCAGCCAGCCCGAGCTGATCTCCGGCGTGAGCGAGCTGGTGAACCAGGTGTCGAAGACGTCGGGATCACCGGTGAAGCCGCCCGGCTGATCGCGCTGCTGTGGCTCGTAGCCGGGCGGCGCCTCGGTCGCGGGGTCGATCGGGAGCCGATCGGCCGAGGCGAGGATCGGCCGCGCGTAGTCGGGCGCGCCGCTCGCGTCGAGCGGGTACCACACCGGGATCGGCACGCCGAAGTAGCGCTGGCGGCTCACGCACCAGTCGATGCCGAGGTTCTCGGTCCAGATGCGGTAGCGGTCCCCCATGAAGGTGGGGTGCCACGCGACCTGCCGGCCGCGCTCGAGCAGCGCGTCCTTCTTGTCGAGCAGGCGCACGAACCACTGGCGGGTCGTGATGAACTCGAGCGGGCGATCGCCCTTCTCGTAGTGCTTGACCGCCTGCTCGGTCGGCTTGGGATCGCTCACCAAGGGCGCCCCCTCGCCGGCCGCCGCGCCCTCCGGATCGCGCAGGAGCTTGACGATCTCGTCGCGCGCGCCTGCCACGCGCTTGCCTTGAATCCCAGCATAGAAGCGGTTGGCCAGCTCCGGCCGGGCGCTCGGGAACGCGTCGCTCCCGAAGGTCAGCTCCCGGAGCCGTCCGTCGCGCGCGATGATCTGCCGGAGCGCCAGCTTCTCCGTGCGCCACCAGTGCACGTCGGTCTGATCGCCGAAGGTGCAGACCATCAGGATGCCGGTGCCCTTCTTCGGATCGGCCAGCGTGCTCGGGAAGATCGGCACCGGCGCGAAGAAGAGCGGCGTGATCGCGCGCTTGCCGAAGAGGTCCTTGTAGCGCTCGTCGTCCGGGTGCGCGGTGACGCCGACGCACGCGGGCAGGAGCTCGGGGCGGGTGGTCGCGATCACGAACGACGCGTCGCTGCCCTCGACACCGAAGCGCAGCTCGTGGAAGGCACCCTTCTTCGGGCGGTCTTCCACGTCGGCCTGCGCGATGGCGGTCTGGAAGTCGACGTCCCACATCGTCGGCGCCTCGAGGCTGTAGGCGTGCCCCTTGGCGTGGAGATCGAGGAAGCTGAGCTGCGCGAGGTGCCGCGCGCGGTCGCCGATCGTCGCGTACTCGAGGCTCCAGTCGACCGAGAGGCCGATGCGGCGCCAGAGCGCCATGAACGCCTTCTCGTCCTCGCCGGTCACGCGATGGCAGAGCTCGATGAAGTTCTGCCGCGAGACCCAGAGCGGCGGCTCGTTCTTGATCTGCTTGTCGGTCGCCTGCTCGAGCGTGAGGCCCGGCTCGTACGCGACGCTCGGATCGCAGCGCACGTGGAAGTAGTTCTGAACGCGGCGCTCGGTCGGCAGGCCGTTGTCGTCCCAGCCCATCGGGTAGAAGACGTTCTGCCCGCGCATGCGCCGCTGGCGCACGATGACGTCGGTGTGCGTGTAGCTGAAGACGTGGCCGACGTGCAGCGAGCCCGAGACCGTCGGCGGCGGCGTGTCGACGACGAAGGTCTCCTCGCGCGGCCTCTCGGGATCGTAGCGATGGACGCCGCGCGACTCCCAGACGCCGTCCCACTTGGCCTCCGCCTGAGCGGACTCGAAGTGCTTGGGGAGCTCGTTCGGATCGATGACGGTGAAGCGCTCGCTCATGGGGAGCGGTGCATACCGCGAAGCGGTCCGCGCTTCCAACGCGAAGGCGCGAATTGGGCGCGCCCGGAGAGAGCTACTCGGCGGTGAGCCGGCGGATCTCGTCGCGGATGATCACCTCGGCGAGATCCGGGACGACCTCCCAGACCACGCGCTCGATGACCTCGCGGGAGAGGCCGAGCACGCCCTCGATCTGCTCGCGGGTGAGGCCGAGCTCGCCGAGGCGCGCGGCCATCTCCCCGTTCTGCGCCGTCGCCGCGGCGACCGCGGCCGCCGGCTTGGCC
>JAEZBP010001097.1 GCA_023427125.1 Pseudomonadota bacterium
CCGCCGCGGCGAGCTCGACGAGGCGCTCACCTCGCTCGTGGGCTTCGCGCGGCGCCGGCGCGGCGAGCGAGCGGCGGATGCGCTCGAGCGTCTCGGCGCCATCGACCTCTCCGCTCGCCTCCGCGCGCAGCGCGCTGGCCGCGAGCGCGAGCAGCCGATCCTCCTCGCCGTAGAGCACCTCCACCTCGGCCAGCGGCGTGAGCGCGGCCTCGAGCATGCGCTCGGAGGCGTCCTCCGACGCCGCGAGCGAGCGACGGATCCGCTCCAGCGTCGCCTCGCCGGAGCACTCCTCGGGCGCGGTGCCGTCGCGCAGCGCGGCGAGCGCCTCCTCGAGACGATCGGTCATCCGTACTCCTCGGCGAGGAGCTCGCGGAGCTTGGCGCGCGCGTGGAACACCCTCGAGCGCACGGTGCCCTCGGGGACGCCGACGATCTCGGCCACCTCGCTCGACGAGCGCTCCTCGACGACCGAGAGCACGAACGCCTCGCGGTGATCGACGCTCAGGCTCTCGAGCCCGCGCGAGAGCGCAGCCGCGAGCCGGCGCGAGCGGACCTCGGCTTCCGGCGTGCCCGCCGGCTCGTGCACGTCCTCGCGCTCGAGGCGCGAGAGCGCCCGCCGCTGGCGGGTCGCGGTGCGGATGCGGCGACGGCAGAGGTTGACGGCGATCGAGAAGATCAGCGTGCGCAGCGACGAGGCGCCGCGGAAGCGCTCGACGGCGGCCGGCAGCGCCACGAACGCGTCGTGGACCACGTCCTCGGCCGCCGCCGCGTCGTTGAGCATCCGGCGCGCGAACGCGCGGACGGCCGCGTGGTGCAGCCCGTAGACCTGCGCGACGGCCTCGTGATCGGCGGCTGCCAGCCGCTCGAGCAGGGCGTGGTGCGAGCTGTCGGCGGAGGTCACGAGGCGGAGACGCGGCGAGCTCATGGAGAGGGTCACGAGGCTACGTGCCCACAGGGCCCGGGCCGTTCAAAGAAATCGTAGCGCCCCCATACGCGAGGGCGAAACGTGGGCTACGCCATCGCCGCCGGCGATGGCTCGCTCAGCACGAACGGCTTGGGGCGTGTGTCGCCGAATCGCGCTCGGTCATTTAGGATGAAGCGCCGCCGTGAAGCCGCCCGCAAGAGAGAGCGACGAAGAGGACGAGGGCCTGAGCGCGCGCTGGGGCCTGATCCTCGCCGCCGTCGGGATCGTCGTCGTGCGTACGCTCGTGCCCTTCGGCGACACCATCCTCTATCCGTTCACGCTCTTCGCGACCTGGGTGCACGAGATGGGGCACGGCCTGACCGGGCTCCTCGTCGGAGGGAGCTTCGAGTCGCTCGACATCTTCGCGAACGCGTCGGGGCTCGCCCACGGCAGCGTGGCGCCCGGATGGCCTCGCGCGCTTCGCGCCGCCGGCGGGCTGCTCGGCCCTCCGCTCGCCGGCGCGACGATCCTCGTCCTCGCGCGCGGACCGCGGCGCGCCCGCATCGTCCTCTTCGTCCTCGCCGCGGTGATGATCGCCAGCGTGCCGATCTGGGTGCGCTCGGTGACCGGCTGGATCGCGATCCCGCTCGTCGCCGCCCTCCTCGGCCTGCTCGCGTTTCGGCCGTGGCCGACCCGGCACCAGCTCGGCGCGCAGCTCCTCGGCGTCCTCCTCGGCCTCGATACGATCTCGCGCATCGACTACCTCTTCACCGGCAGCGCCCGCGTGGACGGCCGCGACCTGCCCTCCGACGTCGCCCACATCGCCGAGGCGATCGGCGGCCACTACCTCCTCTGGGGCGCGCTCCTCGCGGTCCTATCGCTCGCGCTCCTCGCGCTCGGCGTGCGCGCCGCGTGGGCCGAGACGCTCGCCCTGGGGCTGCCGTGGCGCAAGGCCGCGGCCCGATCGAAGAGCGAGCCGCGCGACCGCTCCGGCGCTTGAAACGCCCTCCGTTCCGTGGTCTAGCTCGCGCCGTGGACGACAGGATCTTCGACGGCGTGCTGGACCTCGTGGGCAAGACGCCGCTCGTGCGGCTGCCGCGGCTCTCGCCCAAGCGCGGCGCGGAGATCTGCGCGAAGCTCGAGCGCAACAACCCCGCCGGCTCCGTGAAGGATCGCCCCGCGCTCTGGATGATGGACCGGGCCGAGCGCGACGGTCAGCTGCGCGAGGGCGCGACGATCGTGGAGGCGACGAGCGGCAACACCGGCATCAGCCTGGCCGCGATCGCCGCGATGAAGGGCTATCGCTGCGTGCTCGTGATGCCCGAGGACATGAGCATGAGCCGCCGGCAGATCCTGCGCGCGTACGGCGCGGAGGTGGTCCTCACGCCGGCGCAGGAGGGCATGGCCGGCGCGGTCGAGCGGGCCGAGCGCATCCTCGAGGAGACCGACGGCGCGTTCATGCCGAGCCAGTTCGAGAACCCGGCCAACCCGCTCAGTCACTACGAGAGCACGGCCGAGGAGATCTGGCGCGCGACCGGCGGCGAGGTGCACGCCTTCGTCGCCGGCGTCGGCACCGGCGGCACCATCACCGGGGTCGGCCGCTTCCTGCGCGAGCGCAGGCCCGAGGTGAAGATCGTGGCCGTCGAGCCGCGGGCGAGCGCGGTGCTCTCGGGCGGTCGCCCGGGCCTCCACGCGATCCAGGGCCTCGGCGCGGGCTTCGTCCCCGCGGTGCTCGACCGCAGCCTGATCGACGAGGTCGTCACCGTCACCGACCTGGCCGCCGACCGCATGGTGCGCCGCCTCGCGCGCGAAGAGGGCCTCCTGCTCGGGCCCTCCTCCGGCGCCAACGTGCACGCCGCGCTCGAGGTCGCCAAGCGCATGTCGAAGGACGAGCGCGTGGTGACCATCCTCTGCGACGGCGCCGAGCGCTACCTCTCCTGAGGCTGACCGTCCTCCGACCCCGCGCTCGCTTCGCATCCCCGGTCGCGACTCGGCGACACAGCCGCAGAGGACGAGATGCTCCCTCTCCGTTCGCCCTGAGCGCGCAGCCGCAGGCTGCCCCTTCGGCAGGCTCAGGAGTCGAAGGGCGCGAGGCCGCGACGTCCCCGTTCGTCCTGAGCGCAGTCGAAGGGCTCGGCGCTTCGCCCCCGCTCAGGACGAACGGTCGAGGGAGCTCGCGCGTGAGCGACTCGGCCGCCAGCGTGCTTCGACTACGCCATCGCCATCGGCGATGGCTCGCTCAGCACGAACGGTCTTGCCCGTGTGTCTCCGAACCCCATCAGGGTTTCCGCCTGGCACACCCAGCGCTCGCGACACGGCGGTTGATCGCACGGAGCAGGGATGCAAGGGTCTGCGCGTGACGCGTCCCTTCCTCAAGGGCACCGCGTTCGGCGCAGTCGCGATGTTCGTGCTGATCTGGGTCTTCCCGGAGCTCGCGCCCACCGCGCGCGAGACGGCCGAGCGCGGAGGCGACTCCCTCCCGACGCTCGACCGGATGCGCGCTCGCGGCGTGGCGCGGATCGGCTTCGCGAACGAGGCGCCCTACGCGTACCTCGACCCCGAGAGCGGTCGGCTCGATGGCGAGGCACCGGAGATCGCGCGCGTCATCCTCGGCCGCCTCGGGATCGCGCGGGTGGAGGGCGTGCTCGCCGAGTTCGGCGCGCTCATCCCAGGGCTCAAGGCCGGGCGCTTCGATCTGATCGCCGCCGGCATGTACATCACGCCCGCGCGCTGCCGCGAGGCGGACTTCTCGAACCCGACCTACAGCATCGGCGAGGCGCTCGTGGTGCGGGCCGCGAACCCGCTCGGGCTGCACAGCTACGCGGACATCGCCGCGCACCCCGAGGCGACGCTGGGCGTCGTCACCGGCGCCATCCAGCGCCGCTACGCGCTCGCGAGCGACATCCCCGAGGCGCGCATCGCCGTCTTCCCCGACGCGCCGACCGCGCTCGAGGCGGTCGCCGCCGGCCGCGCCGACGCGTACGGCGGCACGAGCCTCACGGTGCTCGATCTCCTGCGCAAGGCCGGCGATCCGCGCATCGAGCGCGCGAGCCCGTTCTCGGATCCCGTGATCGACGGAGAGCCCGCGCGCGGCTACGGCGCGTTCGTCTTTCGCCGGGGCGACGACGAGGTGCGCGCGGCGTTCGATCGCGAGCTCGCCAGCTACATCGGCACCGAAGCGCACCTCGCGGCGGTCGCCCCCTTCGGCTTCTCGCGCGAGCACCTGCCGGGCGACGTGACCGCCGCGGCGCTCTGTCGCGGGGCCGAGGACTGACGGGTGGAGCTCGGCGCGCCGCTCGATCTGCTCCCGCCGCTGCTCGAGGGGCTCCGCGTCACCCTCCGGCTCACGCTCGGCGGCGCGGCGGTCGGTCTGGTGTGCGCGCTGCTCGCGGGCTTCGGGCGCCTCTCGAAGCGCAGGCTCGAGCGGTGGCTCGCGACCGGCTACGTCGAGCTCTTTCGCGGCACCTCCGTCTTGGTGCAGCTCTTCTGGGTCTACTTCGCGCTCCCTCACTTCGGCGTGAACATCAGCGCGCTCACCGCCGGCGTCCTGGCGCTCGGCCTCAACGCCGGCGCGTACGGCGCGGAGGTCGTCCGCGGCGCGGTGCTCGGCGTCCCGCACGGCCAGCTCGACGCGGCGAGGGCGCTCGGGTTCAGCCCGCGCCAGACGCGCTGGCGCATCGTGTTCCCGCAGGCCGCCCGCGCGATGCTCCCGCCGGCCGGCAACCTGGCCATCGAGCTGCTCAAGAGCTCGTCGCTCGCGTCGATGATCACGCTGAGCGAGCTGACCTTCCAGGGCCAGATCCTGCGGGCCTCCACCCTGCGCACGGCGGAGATCTTCGGCCTGATCCTGATCCTCTACTTCGGCGTCGCGCAGCTGATCACCTACGGCGTGCGCCGCCTCGAGCGCTCGCTCGCGGAGACCGCATGAGCGAGCGACCGCTCTTCGACTGGCGCTTCGCGTGGGAGATCCTCCCGCAGCTGCTCGACGCGCTCGGCGTCACGGTCCAGGCGGTCCTCGTCGGCACGGTGATCGCCCTCTCGCTCGGGTTGGTCTGGGCCGTCTTGCGGCGCTC
This sequence comes from Pseudomonadota bacterium, assembly GCA_023427125.1. Taxonomy (GTDB): domain Bacteria; phylum Myxococcota_A; class Polyangia; order Polyangiales; family Sandaracinaceae; genus JAEZBP01. The sequence continues at coordinate 4,977 of JAEZBP010001097.1, forward strand.
TCGGCTCGGCGCGGTGCGCCACGCCGCGCACTGGACGGTCGAGCTCATCCGGAGCACGCCGCTCCTGATCCAGCTCTACGTGCTCTACTTTCTCTTGCCCGAGGCGGGCGTCAGCCTGCCCCCCCTGCTGACCGGCATGCTCGGCCTGGGCCTGCACTACTCCGCTTACACCGCCGAGGTCTATCGAGCCGGAATCGAGGCGGTGCCGCGCGGACAATGGGACGCCGCGCTCGCGCTCGGCCTCTCGAGAGCGCACACCTGGCGCGCGATCATCCTGCCTCAGGCCATCAGCCGGGTGCTGCCCGCGCTGGGCAACTACGTCATCGCGATGTTCAAGGACACGCCGCTCCTCGCGGCGATCGCGGTGGCGGAGCTGCTCCGGACGGCGAAGCTCGTGGGCGCCGTTCACTTCCGCTACCTCGAGCCGCTGACGCTGGTCGGCGCGCTCTTCTTGATCCTCAGCCTCCTCGCCGCCGGCGGGGCTCGCCTCGTGGAGAAGCGCTATGCCGTCCGCCACACCTGACGCGCCGCCGGCCATCGCGATGCGCGGCGTCGAGAAGCGCTACGGTGAGCTCACCGTCCTGCGCGGGCTCGATCTCGAGGTCGAGCCCGGAGAGAAGCTGGCGCTGATCGGCCCCTCGGGCAGCGGCAAGTCCACCATCTTGCGGATCCTGATGACCCTCGACGACATCCAGGGCGGCGAGGTGCGGATCGGGGGCGAGCCGCTCTGGAGAGCCAGCGAGAGAGGAGCGCCCATCCGCGCCGACCGATCCTCGCTGATCCGGCTGCGCCGGAGCGTCGGGATGGTGTTTCAGCACTTCAACCTGTTCCCGCACATGTCGGTGCTCCGCAACATCACCGAGGCGCCCATCCACGTGCTCGGGTTGTCGAAGGCCGAGGCGGAGGCGCGCGCGCACGCGCTGCTCGAGCAGGTGGGCCTGGCCGAGAAGGCCGGCGCGCGTCCGTCTCAGCTCTCCGGCGGGCAGAAGCAGCGGGTTGCGATCGCGCGGGCGCTGGCGATGCGGCCCGACATCATGCTCTTCGACGAGGTCACCTCGGCGCTCGACCCCGAGGTGGTCGGCGAGGTGCTCGACGTCCTGCGCGCGCTCGCCAAGAGCTCCGGCATGACCATGCTGCTCGTCACCCACCAGATGGGCTTCGCCCGCGAGCTCGCCGATCGGGTGGTGTTCATGGACGGCGGCCGCGTCGTCGAGAGCGGCCCGCCCGCGCAGCTCTTCGACAGCCCGCGCGAGGAGCGCACGCAGACCTTCCTCCGCCGCGTCCTCTCGTCCTGAGATCGCTTTAGCTAGGGCGCGCACGCGGGCTCGAGGATCGCGATCGGCTCGCCCGCGGCGCAGGGGCTCGCCGGATCGACCTCGGCGCGCACCGGGCTCTCGAGCGCCGCGCTCCTCACCGCCGGCAGCTCCACCC
>JAEZBP010001114.1 GCA_023427125.1 Pseudomonadota bacterium
CGCTCGCGCCGCCCGAGGGCAGGCCCGGCCCCATGACGATCACCTCGGTGCCCGCGGGCGGCGGGTCCCCGGCGCCGTCTCGCACCCGCACGTAGAGCACGTCGTCGATCTCCGGCACCAGCGCGCCGTGCCGCGGGACGAGCTCGAGCTGTAGCGCGAGCGGCACCGCGAGCCGCATGAAGCCCGACACCTCGAGCGATCCGTGCGCCGCGTGGGCGATGCTCGCGCGCACCGACGCGATGCCCGTCTCGTGCACGAGGTAAGCGGGCGCGCGGATCGCGACGTTGGCGACGCCGTCGGGGCCGGTCGTCCCGCCGTAGCTCTCGCGACCGTCGACCGTGACCTGGACCGTCGCGCCGGCGATCGGCGCGCCGCTCGCGGTCGTGACCGCGACCCGCGCCGTCGCGCTCGCGTGCGGCGCGACCTCCTCGGGCGAGACCCGCCCCGTCGCCAGCATCCGCTCCCAGGTCCGCGTGCCCACGCGGAACGCGACGGAGCGGGTGAGGCTCGGACCCACTCGCAGCGTCACGCCCACCTCGCCCTCGGGCGCGCTCTCGAGCAGCTCGAAGGAGAGCTCGGCGACGCCGCTCTCGGCGGTGGTGATGGTGCGCTCGATCGTGCGCACCGGCTCGCCCTGCACCGTGACCTCGAGCGCTTGCCCGACGATCGGCCTGCCGCTGCGGGTGTCGCGCACGAGCGCCCACACGTGCACCGGCTCGCCGGGCTCGTAGAGCCGCCGATCGGTGCGCAGCATCACGTCGAAGGGCGCCGTCACCGAGACCGGCAGCTCGAAGCGGCGCGCCTCGTCGTCGGGCCCCACCTCGACCTCCACCCGCGCGCCGCGGGTCGGCGCGTCGTCCGGCACCGCCAGCTCGATCGCGAACGTGCCGTCCGCGCTCGCGCGCGCGGCGGACCACGCGCCGTCGATCCCCTCGTCGCTCGCGAAGCGCGCGCGCACCGGCCCCGCGAAGGGCACGAGCGTGGCCACCCCGCGGACGCGGTAGGCGACGCCGCGCAGGCGCTGGGTACGCCCGGCGGTGAGCGTGGAGCTCCCGGAGAGCGCGAGCTCATAGCCGGTGAAGGGCTGCGCGGCGGCGCTCGCGGCGCTGAGCCCGATGCCGAGCGCGAAGCAAGCGGCGAGAGGCCGGAAGAGTCGATTCACGGAGCGGGCCGACAACGGCCTCTCCGCGAGGTTCCGAGCGGGTCTCATTCCGTGCGGAAACTAACCCGCGCCAAAGCTCGACGGGTCAGTGACGAACGCGAACGCGGCCGCGACCGTGGCGGCCGTGGCCGCGGTGGCGACCGTTGTCGTGCCGGACGCGGACGTGCGGGCCGGGGGCGTGCACGACCACCGTCGGGTGCGGGCGCTCCACCACGATCGTCGGGCCGCGCGGGCGCTCCACGACGATCGTCGGAGGTCGCGGGCGCTCCACCACGATCGCCGGCGGCTGCGGCCGCTCCACCACGATCGTCGGGCGAGCAGGCGCCTCGACGACGACCGTCGGTCGCTCCGGCTCGACGACGTGGATCTCGGGCGCGCGCGGCGCCTCGACCACCACCGCCGGCGCCGAGGGCGCGATCAACACCACGTGCGGGGCGCGGCCGAGGTAGCGCTCACCGCCGACCACCATGATCACCTCGATCGGCCCGGCGACGGGCTGCACCTGGCGCAGGCGCCCGGCGTAGGCCTCGCTGCGCGGATCCCAGGTCAGCACGACGGGGTGCGGACGCCCGTCATCGCCGGGGACCCTCACCGTGATCTGCGTCTGCTCGCGCGGCGGAGGCTCCGGCGTCACCACGTACGCCTGCACCGTGCCGTCTTCGCGCGGGATCACCTCGATCGCCTGCTGCCCGACCGGCACGACCGTCCCTCCGTGCGCCGGCGCCGGCAGCTCGAACGCGAGCGTCGCGGGCTCGCCGCTCGCCGCGAGCGGGACCTCGGGATCGGCCTCTTCGCTCTCGCCGCAGGCTCCGAGCACGAGAGCGATGACCGGGATGAGGAGTCGTCGAGTGCGCATGTCCGCCAGGCTACCCGAGCAGGCATGTGCTCCTCACTGCCACGATGTGTGCGATCGTCGGGGAACACCCGCACGAGCGGGCGTGTCTGGAGCACGATGATGGAGCGCGGCTACCTCACCCTCTTCCGCGTGCGCGGCGTCCCCGTGCGGGCCCACTGGACCCTGCCGCTCGGCGCGCTGCTGCTCAGCGGCGGCCGGATCGCGCCGGGGATCTGGGTGGGCGTCCTCCTCGTCGTCGCCCTGCACGAGCTCGGGCACGCGCTCTTCGTCCATCGCTTCGGATTGGTGAACCTCGGCCTCGATCTCACCGGCTTCGGTGGGCGCTGCCGCTGGGCGGGTCACCCGAGCGAGGTGCAGCGCGCGGCCATCGCGTGGGGCGGCGTCCTCGCGCAGCTCGCGCTGCTGGTCCCCGCGCTCGCGGTCGCGCTCTTCCTCCCTGCGCCGCAGAGCGCCTTCCTCGCCGAGCTCCTCGAGGCCTTCACGCGCACCAACGCCATCCTGATCGCCTTCAACCTGATCCCGATCAAGCCCCTCGACGGCGCCGAGGCGTGGCCGCTCTTCGGCCACCTGCGCCGGCGGCGCGCGCGGGTGAAGAAGTGGAAGCAGAAGCTCGCGCCCCAGACCCTGCGCGAGGCGCTCGACGAAGCCGACCGCAAGAATCTCCATTGAGCCCGCGCTGCGTTTGCTGGGCGCGCGCTTCGCGAGCGCGCCGTCGAGCGGCACGGACTTTCCGTCCTGGCGGCGCTCCCCTTCCCCGGCGTCCAGTCCGCCGGAGCCGCCGCTCGGCGTTCCTCGAGCGCCGTGATGTTGCGACATCCTTCGAGCCGCTCTCTCAGGTAAGGAGCCCGGTCGAAATAAGTCGCCAGCACCGAGG
>JAEZBP010001134.1 GCA_023427125.1 Pseudomonadota bacterium
GCCGTGCCGAGGGCGAGCGCCGCCTCGATCGTGTCGCCGCGCGCCAGCGACACGGCGATGCCCGCGACCATCGAGTCCCCCGAGCCGACGGTGCTCCGGCGCTCGACCGTGGGCGCCTCGATGCGCCACGCGTCGCGCCCCCGCGCGCACACCGAGCCTCTCGAGCCTCTCGAGAGCACCACCATGCCGGCGCGCTGCGCGAGCTCCCGCGCCGCGCCGATCACCGCGGCCTCGCCCTCGAGCCGCCGCCCGAGCAGCTCCTCGGCCTCCTCCACGTTCGGCTTGATCAGATCGGGCTCGGCCTCGAGCCCCTCGCCCAGCGCGTCGCCGCTCGCGTCGAGGAAGACCCGCACGCCCGCCTCACGCGCGGCGCGCACGTACCTCGCGTACGCGTCGCTCGGGACGCCGGGCGGGAGGCTGCCGGCGAGGACCAGCACGCGGCCGGCGGGGAGCCACACCTCGAGCATCCGCTCGAGCGCGGCGAGGGCGTCGGGCGGCGCCTCGGGCCCCGGCGCATAGAAGCTGCTCGCCACCCCCGAGCCCTCGACGAGCGTGACGTTGATGCGCGTCTCGCCCGGCACGCGCACGAAGTGGTGCTGCACGCCCTCGGCGGTGAGCGCCTTCTCGATCATGTCGCCCGCGTCGCCCCCGACGAGGCCGAGCGCGATCGTCGGGCACCCGAGCCGATGCACCATACGCGAGGCGTTGATCCCCTTGCCCGCCGGATCGAGGTGCACCTCGCCCACCCGATGCACCTCGCCGGGCGCGAGCCGATCGATCCACATCGTCTCGTCGACCGCCGGGTTGAGCGTCAGCGTGATGATCATCTCTCGCTCCTCAGGGCCCCGCGGCGGGGGCCTCGCGCGGCTCCGGCGGCGGGAGCTTCTCCTTGATCGCCTTCTTGATGGGGCGCATCAGGCGCAGACCGATCAGGTCGATCGCGGCGAGCACGAGCGCGATCTCGAGCCGGCCGTAGGCGATCGCCCCGCCCATCGCGGCGGTGCTCCAGAGCGAGATCGCCGTCGCCGTCCCCCGCACGCGATCGTTGCCGGCCTGGATGATGACGCCGGCGCCGAGGAAGCCGAGGCCGGTCATCAGGCCCTGCACGATGTACGCGTGCATGTCGCCCCGGGGCCCGAGCGACTCGCGCCCCACCAGAATGAACGCGGCGCTGGCGACCGACACGAGCGGGAAGGTGCGCAGGCCGGCGGCGCGGTTCTCGCGCTCGCGATTCCAGGCGACCGGGAGAGCGACGAGGAACGCGAGGGCGAGGGTCACGACGGTCGACAGCACCTGCTGCCGATCCGAGGTGAACAGCCCCTCGAGAGACTCGCTCATGCAGACACGATCTCCGCACGTTTCGTGCCCTCAAGAGCTGTCTCGCAAGATCACGGCGCTCGGGGAACGCCGAGCGGAGCGTTCACCCTCGATTGGACCGGGGACAGGCAGCGCCGACCGGTCAGAGGCCGCGCGCTCGCGAAGCGCGCGCACAGCCACGTGAGCAGCGCGACGCCGAGCACGATGCCGAGCGCCGCCACCCGCTCCCAGAGCGACGCGCGCTGCACCACGTCCTGGACTTGCGGCGGCATGAGCGCCCTCCCTGGGCTCTAACCAACTCTCGCGAGCGCGCCGCAAGCGCGCGCGCCGACCGGCGCCCGCACGTCGCGTCTCGCCACGGTCGGCCCTGTCGAGAGCGCCTCCGAGGCCGGAGACGCGCGGTCGGCGCCTTCGGCGAGCGACCGCAAGCGCGTGCAGCGGCTCGCCGAAGTTTCCGCGAGCTCCGCTCGGCGTCTTCGACGTGAACTGCTGCATCTCTCACCTTCCTGCTTCTCGAGACGCCTTCGACGATGCAGGCGTGGGATCCGGGATTCAACCCCGGGCCCGTCGCGTTGACGGCGCCCGCGCGCGCCGACACGCTGCTCGCTTCGATGTCCTCGGCTTCACGGCGCGATCTCGCGGCGCTTCGATGGGCGGCCGCCGCGCTCCTCGTCGCGCTGAGCGCCGCCGCGGCGACGCAGGCGCGCGCACAGGACCGAGAGTCGCTGCTCGATCTTCCGCATCGCGCGCGGGCGATCTTGCCGGCCGGCCAGGTGCAGCTCGAGTCGATGTACGTCGGGGGCCCGACGGTCCACGGTCCCTCCAGGTTCGAGCTTCACCACCTCCTCAATCGCCTCGAGGCGCGGGTGCCGATCGAGCACCTGCTCCTGACGGCGTCGGTCGTCGAGGGCTGGACGCTCCTCAGCGAGGAGACCGGGACGAGCCTCGCGCACATCACGGGCAGCCCGCAGCTCGGCGCCGCCTACCGCGACGCGATCGGCTCGTGGCGCTACGAGCTCGGCGGGGCCACGACGATCCCGATCGGACAGTACGATCACGTGAGGCGCTGGGACTCGGGCTCGTCGCTGGTGCCGCTCTTTCCGATGCTTCCGCTGCGGAACCTGTTCGGGATCGCGCCGCACGCGTGGGGGGCTTGGTACGCCTCACAGATGCCCTCCCAAGCCTGGTCGATCCAGGCGCGCGCCCGGGTCGAGGTGGACGCGCTCCCCGAGGTCGTGCTCGCCGGCGAGGTCGTCAGCGAGCTGCTCGCGCTTCAGTGGCGGACCGCGATCGAGGGCGCCTACCGCTTCGACGAGCTCGGCCTGATCGGCCTGCGCGCCCAGCTCATCGTCGATCTCGATCGTGCCGTCGAGCTCGTGATGCTCGAGCCCACGCTGCGCGTCGGCGGGCTCGAGCCGGGCGCCGGCCTGGTCGCGCACCTCGCGGTGCCGCTCGTCTTCTGGCCGCGGCTCGACGGAGTCTTTCCCGGCGGGCTGTGGAGCGTCGGGGTCCGCGCCAGCGCCGGCGCGGTGTTCTGAAGCGTGAAGGCTAGATGTGCGGGACGCAGGCGCGGCCGTAGATGGCGCGCGAGCGAGCGCTCGCGACCTGGCGGCAGGTCGAGCCCGCGTCGCAGCCGGCGTCGGCGGTGCAGGCCGCCGTGCAGCGCCGCTCGCCGTCGAGCATGCGCACGCAGAGGTTGCCGAGGCCGCCGCAGTCGGCGTTGACGCCGCACGCCTCGCCGAACATCTCGCGCTCGGCGTAAGGGTGGAGCCGAGGGTTGTCGTCGATGCCGTGGATCCCGTACATCGTGTGGAAGCCGTAGCCCGAGTTGGCGTCGAGATCGGAGAGCAGGCTGGTGACGGTGCGCGGGCGGTGCTGGCCGCTCGAGTCGCGCTCGGTGAGACGCGTGATGAAGTCCTGGACCGCCGCCGGCGTGGACGCGTTCGAGAACGAGGTCGTCGTGATGACGTCGAGATCGCGCAGGTCCGGATGGGCGGGGTTCGCCGCGAAGGCCGCGCCGATCTGGTAGGTGTCGCAACCCTCGGCCACGACGATCTGGTAGCGGTCGGGATCCATCACGGCGCTCGCGAGCTCGCTGTCGTCGAGGTCGCCCTCGGCGGTCGTGCGCCAGTTGCCGAGCGCGAAGCCGTAGAAGGGGCCGCTGTGGCCCGAGTAGACGATGACGTCGCGGCGCGCGAGCGAGGCGCGCATGTCGTCCTCGAGCACGCGGCCGCCCGCGTCGGTGTCGGGGTCGGTGACGCTGCCCGACTTGCCGTAGAAGATGCGGATCTCGACGCGCACGGTGCGGCCGTTCGCGCGCAGGGTGCGGGTCAGCGGGCCGCTGTCGCGCTCGAGCTCGTCGAAGGTGGCGACCGGCGGGGTGAAGCCGCGCTCGTCGAGCCAGCGGAAGAGCGAGCGCGCGTGACGCTCGTGGTAGCTGTCGTGGTAGTCCCAGCCGAAGTGCACGTCGATGTCGAGCACGCCGTCCTCGAAGAGGCGCTCGAAGTCGAACCACGCGTCGTGCGACTCGACCTCGGGCGCGATCGCGAGCTCGAGCTCCTCCTTGCGCGAGGCGTCGACTGCGTCGGGGCTCCACGAGCCCCACGGCGCGGCGCGGTACCACTCGTGGTTGGTCTCGAGGCGCGCGCGCTCGGCGTTGGTCGGCCGGCCGATCGTCAGCGGGAAGGTGCGCACGCCGCCGGCGCCGAGCTCGGTCGGCAGGAGGCTCATCAGGTTGGTGCGGCCCGCGAGGAGCTGGCGGAAGTCGAACGCGTAGGTGAGCTCGCCCTCCGGGCGGATGTTCAGCTCCTCGTAGTCGGCTGCCTTGGCCATCGCGCCGAAGCCGCCGTAGTCGGCGTTGTCCTCGCTCTCTTCCTTGTCGACGAGGTACTGGTTCAGGAACCACGCGATCGCGATCTGCTTGAGGCTGACGAGCTCGCGCGCCCGCTCGAGCCGCTCGGCCTCGCTGCGATCCGCGTACTCGGCCTCGAGGGTGACGGTGGAGCGACCCGAGACGACGTACTCGCGCGCGGTCCGGCTGATGAAGTCGTCGGCCTTTCCGTCGGCCA
>JAEZBP010001136.1 GCA_023427125.1 Pseudomonadota bacterium
CGAGGCCGAGGAGGCCTTCGCGAAGGGGCAGAAGGGCTCGAGCGCGATGCCCCACAAGCGCAACCCGATCCTCAGCGAGAACCTCTGCGGCCTGGCGCGGGTGGTGCGCGCCGCCGTCGTGCCTGCCCAGGAGAACGTGAGCCTCTGGCACGAGCGCGACATCAGCCACTCGTCGGTCGAGCGGATGATGCTGCCGGACGTCACCGCGACGCTCGCGTGCATGCTCGAGCGCGCGCGGCGCCTGGTCGAAGGGCTGGTCGTCTATCGCGACAACATGCGCACCAACCTCGAGCGCGCGGGCGGGCTCTGGGCGAGCGAGGGCGTGCTGCTCGCGCTCGTCCACGCCGGCAAGCCGCGGCAGGAGGCGTACGTCTGGGTGCAGCGCAACGCGATGCGGGCCTGGCGCGGCGAGGGCGAGTTCCTCTCGCTGCTCCTGGCCGATCCGGACGTCTCGGCGCACCTCTCCGAGGAGCAGGTCCGGGCGCAGTTCGAGCTCGAGCACGCGCTCGCGCACTGCGGCGCGATCGTGGATCGCGCGCTCGCGGAGCGAGGAGGCCGCACGTGAGCGCCGACGCGGACACGCTGCGGCGAGGCCTCGCGCTCACGCTCGAGCGCACCGATCTGAGCGGGCTCGGGCCGAAGGTCGAGGGCAAGGTGCGCGACAGCTACCTGCCCGGCGACGGCACGCGCGTGTTGGTCACGACCGATCGCATCAGCGCGTTCGATCGCGTGCTCGGCACCCTGCCGTTCAAGGGCCAGGTGCTCAATCAGCTGAGCGCGTGGTGGTTCGATCGCACGAAGGACGTCGCGCCGAACCACTTCCGCGCCATGCCCGATCCGAGCGTGACGGTCGCGATCGAGTGCGAGCCGCTCCCCGTCGAGTGGGTGGTGCGCGCCTATCTCACCGGGGTGACCTCGACGAGCGTGTGGACGCACTACGCGCGCGGCGAGCGCGAGTTCTGCGGCCACCGCCTGCCGGAGGGCCTGAAGAAGAACGAGCCCCTGCCCGCGCCGATCCTCACGCCGAGCACCAAGGCCGAGAAGGGCGGCCACGACGAGAGCGTCTCGCGCGCGGCGCTGCTCGAGCGCGGGGTGATCGACGAGGCGACCTTCGACGAGGCCTCGGCGCTGGTGCACGCGCTCTTCGCGCGGGGCCGGACGATCTGCCAGGAGCGCGGGCTGATCCTGGTGGACACCAAGTACGAGCTCGGCCGCGCGCCGGACGGAACGATCGTCGTCATCGACGAGATGCACACGCCCGACAGCTCGCGCATCTGGTTCGAGGCGAGCTACGCGTCGCGCCTCGCGGCCGGTGAGGAGCCCGAGTCGTTCGATAAGGAGTACGTGCGGCGCTGGCTCGCGGCCGAGGGCTTCACCGGCGACGGACCGATCCCGCGCATCCCCGACGAGGTCCGCGTCGAGGCGGCGCGCCGCTACATCGAGGCGTGCGACACGATCCGCGGCGAGCCCTTCGTCCCGGACACCACCCCGCCGATCCCCCGCATCATGAAGAACCTGGCGCTCGCGTGAGCAGGCCAGAGAGCTGGAGCAAGCGATGAAGGCGAACATCTACGTCACGCTCAAGCGCGAGGTCCTCGATCCGCAGGGCGACGCCGTGCGGCGCGCGGCCGGCAGCATGGGCTTCGGCGGCGTGCGCGACGTCCGCGTCGGCAAGCTGATCGAGGTCGAGCTCGATGCCACCGATCGCGCCGAGGCCGAGACGGCGCTGCGCGCCATGTGCGAGAAGCTCCTCGCGAACCCGGTCATCGAGGACTACCGCTTCGAGATCGTCTGAGCGGATGATCTCGGCGGCCTCCGGATGACGCGCGCTTGGGTGGCTTGGCTCTTCGCGCTCCCGCTCTCCTTTCCGGCGGTGGCAGCGGCGCAGGGGATCGTCAACGGCGAGGGGAGGTGTGCGCCCGTCGCGACGGGAAACGACTGCGCCCGTCCGGGCTCGACCTGCGCCGGGGCAGAGCACGTCTGTCATGCGTTCAGTCCCACCGACGGCGTCTGTGCGCCCGAGGACGCGCTCTTCTGCGCGATGGCCATGTCGGGCCCGTGCCCCACGGGAACCTCGCCGGTCGCCTGGAATGACATCTTCGTTTGCGTCCCGCCGGGCGCCCACCTGTGCGGTGACGCGGCCTCGTTCGCCTGCTTCACCGCCATGCCCACGCCCAGCGGCCCGAGCCATTTCCCAGTCGCTTGGCACCTCGGCGACTGCGACGGCGACGGCGTGCCGAACGGCCTCGAGACGGCCGAGGGCGTGTGCGTGGTCCCCCCGACGCTCGGCGTCACCACCGGCGACGACTGCATCACCCCTGCGGGCTGCACCGAACGGACCACCTGCCCGGACGACACCGTGTGCACCCTCGTCGATCGGGCCGCCCACAGGTACTGCCTGCCGGAGGATGACTTCATCTTCTGTTGCGGAGGCGGTCGGGGCGTCGACTGCCCGAACGGCGGCCCGTGCCAGACGGCGCCCTCCGTCTCCGACGACTACGGCTTCTGCGATCCCTTCGATTACTGCACGGAGCTCGAG
>JAEZBP010001165.1 GCA_023427125.1 Pseudomonadota bacterium
CACCCGATCGCGATCCACACCCACGCACGGCGCGGGTCGTCCTCTCGCTCCATCAGCTCACAAGGTGTCGTGAATCGGCGCCGACGGCGAGCAGCCCACTACAAGTTTCGGCGGTACTCGCCGCCGACATCGTAGAGCGCGCGCGTGATCTGGCCGAGGCTGAGGTGCTCGGTCGCCTCGAGCAGCGCGGCGAAGACGTTGGCGCCCGAGAGGGCCGCCTGCGCGAGCGCGCCCTTGGCTGCCTCGGCGTGCGCCGCGTGCGCGGCGTGGAACTCGGCGAGCCGGGCGATGCATCCCTCCTTCTCTTCCTTGCTCGCCCGCGTGAGCGCCACGTCGGCCGGCGTCGAGGCCTCGGCCTCGCTCCGCGGGAGGAACGTGTTCACGCCGACGATCGGCAGCTCGCCCGAGTGCTTCAGGCGCTCGTACTTCAGCGAGTCGTCCTGGATCTGCCCGCGCTGGTACTGCCGCTCCATCGCCCCGAGCACGCCGCCGCGCTCGGTCAGCCGATCGAACTCGGCGAGCACAGCCTCCTCGACCAGATCGGTCAGCTCTTCGACGATGAAGCTGCCCTGTGTAGCGTTCTCGCAGCCGACCAGCCCGAACTCCTTGGTGATGATGAGCTGGATCGCCATCGCCCGGCGAACCGACTCCTCGGTCGGCGTGGTGATCGCCTCGTCGTACGCGTTGGTGTGGAGGCTCTGCGCGTTGTCGAACGTGGCGAGGAGCGCCTGCAGCGTGGTGCGGATGTCGTTGAACTCGATCTCCATCGCGTGGAGCGAGCGGCCCGAGGTCTGGATGTGATACTTGAGCATCTGGCTCCGCGCGTTCGCGCCGTAGAGCCGCTCCATCGCGACCGCCCAGATCCGCCGCGCCACCCGGCCGATCACGGTGTACTCCGGATCCATCCCGTTCGAGAAGAAGAAGCTCAGGTTCGGCGCAAACGCGTTCACGTCCATGCCGCGCGCGCGGTAGTACTCGACGTAGGTGAACCCGTTGGCGAGCGTGTACGCGAGCTGGTGGATCGGGTTCGCGCCCGCCTCGGCGATGTGGTAGCCGCTGATCGAGACGCTGTAGAAGTTCTTCACGCTCTCGTCGATGAAGAACTGCTGCACGTCGCCCATCATCTTGAGCGCGAACTCGGTGCTGAAGATGCAGGTGTTCTGTCCCTGGTCTTCCTTGAGGATGTCCGCTTGCACGGTGCCCCGCACCGCGCGCAAGGCGCGGCTCCGGCACTCGGCGCACTCCGCGTCGCTCAGCAGCGCGCGCACGTCCGCCCAGCGCGCGCCTCGCTCCGCGTCCGGCTGGAGGATCTGCGCCTCCGTGATGTCGAGCCGCCCCGCCTCGCGCAAGAAGCGCCTGCACTGCTGGCGGATCGCGGTGTTGAAGAAGAACGCGAGCACCGTCGGCGCGGGCCCGTTGATCGTCATCGAGACGCTGGTCGTCGGCTCGCAGAGATCGAAGCCCGCATAGAGCCGCTCGGCCTCCTCGACGGTGAAGACGCTGACGCCGCTCTCGCCGATCTTGCCGTAGATGTCGGGGCGCCAGCCGGGATCCTCGCCGTAGAGCGTGATGGAGTCGAAGGCGGTGCTCAGCCGGGCCGCGGGCTGGCCCTCAGCCAGGTAGTGGAAGCGGGCGTTCGTGCGTGCGGCCGGCCCCTCGCCCGCGAACATCCGCGTCGGGTCCTCGGCCGTGCGCTTGAACGGGAAGGTCCCCGCCGTGTACGGGAACTCGCCCGGCACGTTCTCGAGCAAGCGCCAGCGCAGCCGGTCGGCCGCGCTCGCGGTGCGGGGCAGCGCGACCTTGCGCACCTTCGTCCCGCTGAGCGAGGTGCGGTAGCTCTCGACCGAGACGCCACGCCCGCGCACCTCGTAGGTGAACACATCCTCGGCGTACGCCGCGTCCCACTCGTCCCAGCCGGCGAGGATCGCGCGGCAGCGCGGCTCGAGGCGCAGGAGGAGCGCGTCGTGCTCGCTCATCAGGTCCTCGGCGCGCCCGCTCCCACCGCCGTAAGGCGAGAAGCGAGGCCTCGCGGGCCCGCCGATCAGCGCCACCGCGCGCTCGAGCGCCTCGACGTCGGCGGCGAGCTCCGACTGCTCCTCGGCCCAGCGCCGATAGTCGCGGCTCCTCTCGGCGACCTCGCTGAGGTAGCGCTCGCGCCCCGGCGGGATGATGTGCGCGCTCGCGTCGGTGACCCGCTCGGCGCCCGCGGCGTGGCTCGCCCGCCAGCCGAGCGAGAAGCGCCGGTCGACCTCGGTCACCAGGTGCCCGTAGAGCGCGTTGACCCCCGCGTCGTTGAAGTGCGCGGCGCTCGTGCCGAAGACCGGGAGCTTGTCGGGCGGGACGTCGAAGAGCTGCTTGTTGCGCTGGAGCTGCTTGCGTACGTCGCGCAGCGCGTCGAGGCTCCCGCGCCGGGTGAACTTGTTGATCGCCACGAAGTCGGCGAAGTCGATCATCTCGATCTTCTCGAGCTGGCTCGGGGCGCCGTACTCGGCGGTCATCACGTAGATCGAGACGTCGGAGAGCTCGGTGATCGCGCTGTCACCCTGCCCGATGCCCGCGGTCTCGACGAAGATCGCGTCGAAGCCGCCGCCCTTCAGCACCGAGAGGACGTCGTGCGCCGCGGTGCTGATCTCGGAGCGCGAGCCGCGGGTCGCGAGCGAGCGCATGTACACGCGGCCGCTCGTCAGCGAGTTCATGCGGATGCGATCGCCGAGCAGCGCGCCGCCGGTCTTGCGCTTGGTCGGGTCGATGCAGAGCACCGCGACCTTCTTCTCCGGGAAGTCGTGCACGAAGCGCCGCACGAGCTCGTCGGTCAGGCTGCTCTTGCCGGCGCCGCCCGTCCCGGTGAGGCCGATGACCGGCACCTTCGGCGCCTCGCCCGATGGCTTGGAGAGGCCGAGCTCGGCCAGGGTCGCCCGCCGCGCGATCGCCAGCCAGCCCTCGCTCTCGACGGGGTCTTCGAGCCCCCTGTCTTCGAGACTGAAGTCGCAGCCCTCGAGGACCACGTCGATCATCCCCTGGAGGCCCATGCGCCGGCCGTCCTCGGGGCTGAAGATGCGATCGATGCCGGCCGCGTGAAGCTCGTCGATCTCCCGCTGCACGATCACGCCGCCACCCCCGCCGTAGATGCGGACGTGGGGCGCACCGAGCTCGTTCAGCCGCTGGCGCAGGTACTTGAAGTACTCGACGTGCCCGCCCTGGTAGCTCGTGACGGCGACCCCCTGGGCGTCCTCCTGCACCGCGGCGAGCGCGACCTCCTCCACGCTGCGGTTGTGCCCGAGGTGGATGACCTCGGCGCCCGACGCCTGGAGGATGCGCCGCATGATGTTGATCGACGCGTCGTGCCCGTCGAAGAGCGCGGCGGCGGTCACGAGGCGGACCGGGTGCCTCAACCGATAGCGCGTCCCTTGCTCGCTTCGATCATCGTCGGCCATCGCTCAGGGACGTAGCAGGTCCCGGCCGGGCCCAGCAACACGCGCGGCGCGCAGGCTCACGGAGTCGGCGCAGCGCGGCGCGGATTCCTCGACGCAGGCCGCCACCGTTTCGATATCGTCGCGATCACCCATGACCGACGCGCCGCGGGTTCGTGCTCCGCTCACCAAAGCCATCCTCGAGCTCCTCGAGGGCCAACCACCTCACGTACGCGACTACGTGCGTACGCACGCCGCGAGAGAGATCGAGCGAGTGGAGCTGTGCTCGCGGGTCGACTGGATCCCTCTCGGCGTACAGCTCGAGATCCTGAACGCCGTCCGCGAGGAGGCGGGCAAGCGCGGCTACGACGACTTCTGCGCCGCGCACTTCGCGTCGACGGTCGAGCAGCCCTTCGTAAAGGGCATGTTCGACACGACGATGCGGCTGTTCGGCCTCGGACCCG
Organism: Pseudomonadota bacterium; assembly: GCA_023427125.1. Lineage (GTDB taxonomy): Bacteria > Myxococcota_A > Polyangia > Polyangiales > Sandaracinaceae > JAEZBP01. Next base: position 3,875 of record JAEZBP010001165.1, read on the forward strand.
GCGCGGTGCTGCGCGTCTTCCCGAAGACGTGGTCGACGATCTCGCGAGGCTGCGGCCGATTGGAGGTCGGCGACCTCGACGCGGGGGGCACCATGATCCGCGTGACCGAGCTGCCGATGTCCGAGCCCCGCATCGATCTCTTCGTCGAGGGCTTCCGCGCGACCTTCCGCGGCATGCTCGACATCTTCCATCGGAGCGGCGACGTCGAGCTCGTCTCCTACGACCGCACCGCTCGCGAGAGCAGCTACCGCATGCACTGGAAGTGAGCCCCGCTCTCTCCGCCGCCGCGGCCGCGGGGCGCTGGCAGAGGGAGCGGCCCTCTCACTCGCTGCGGTGCTCGATCTCGGGCGCGGTCTTGAAGAACGCGTTGCGCTCGGGATCGTTGTAGCTCGCCCAGTCGATCTCGAGCGGAGTGATGGCCGTCTCTCCGGTCGCGCTCCGCTCGAGGATCATCGCCATCGGCGTCACGCCGCGGTAGCTGCTCGTCTCCGGCAGGTCGCGGTTCTCGCTGCCCCCCGCCGAGAAGAGCGTGATCAAGAGGCCCGCGTCGTCGTCGTAGACGCGGCGGAAGCCCTCGACGACCTTCTCGTGGCCGCGCACGAGCGCGTGGCAGCCGAGGCGCTTCATGAACGCGGCGAACTGGAGCTTCCCGAAGGGGAAGCGCGCGCTCTGCTCCTGCAGCTCGGCCGGGATGACGCTCGCCGCGCTCGGGTCGCTCCACATCATCTGGAAGCGCACGTCGGGATCGTTCAGCGTCGAGAGGTCCTGCCAGCGCTCCTTGATCACGCGGTCGCGCGGGATGCCGCCATGCACGAACATGGTGCGCTCGAAGAGGAGCACGTTGGGGAGCAGATCGAAGAGCGTCCGGTAGCGCCGGAAGACCTCGACCGGCAGGTGCGGCTTGAGCGTGTTGATCGCCTCCGCGGGCTTGACGCCGCCGTAGACCTGGCCCTTGTGCTCGACGTAGTACTCGTGGTTGCCGCGCAGCACGTAGACGTGCTCGGGCGCGGTGATCGCCATCTGCATCACGGTCCGCAGCACGCCGTTGAGGCTGAAGATGCCGCGGTCGATGTAGTCGCCGAGCAGGACGAGCTTGGGGCAGGGGGCGCTCTCGGGATCCTTTCGGTAGGCGGCCACCTTCTCGAAGAAGCGGGTCTGCATGACCGTGGCCTTCAGGCAGCTGTAGCAGCCGTGCAGATCCCCGAGGACCACGAGCTCGTACGCGCGCCCGGGCGCCGGCATCAGCACGTGGGTCCAGCCGTCGAGGAAGTCTGCGCCGGGCGCGAGGTCGGCGACGGTGCGCTTGCCGGACAAGCCGCCCTGCCCCGCCGCGCGCCGCTCCTCGAGCGCGGCGATCAGCTTGTCGATGAGCGCCAGATCGGCCGCGACCTGCTTCTCGATGACGTCCGGATCGTAGTGGAACTCGAGCTTCTGGAAGAAGCCGTGGTCCTCGCGCGAGGTGGTGTGGATCGGCGCGCCGATCGAGGCCCGCGGTCGATCGCCGGGCTCCTCGACGAGCTCGATGTCGACCTCCGCGTCGAGGAGCGCCGCGAGCTCGGAGCGGAACGCGAGCTCAGCCGGGTGGACCTCACCGTCGGCGCGGATCAGCTCGTCGACGGTCTCGAGCAGGGCCTCCTGGTTGGCTCGATCGAACGCCCCGAAGATCTCGAAGCAGCGCGTCTTGAGCTTCGAGTGGACGAAGGTGTCGCGGTCCTCGCCGCTCGCGAGCGGCTCGTGGAAGAGCTCGCGCACGTGCTCGTCGATGCGCTCGAGCTTCTCGCAGAAGTGGGTGGTGAAGCGCGCGCAGAGATCGCGCCGCACCTCCGGCGTCGCGTCCGGCATGCCGGTGTCGACGCGCTGCTCGACGAGCCTCGCGATCGTCTGCTTCACCAGCTCCTTCTCCGGCGTGTCGAAGTCGCCGTCGATGTACCCGAAGGTGGTGAGCGAGAAGATGAGCGCCTCCATCTGGCGCTCGGCCGTCGCGGGATCCTGGCTGAAGCGGAGCATGCGCCGCCGAGGATAGCGCGGGACGAAAAATTCTTGGGATGGACTCTGGAGGTCCGGACGTTAGAATCCGCGCAGTGACGGACGCGCCCCCCACCGTCGACGAGGCCGCCGCGTACGCCAACGAGCGGGCCGAGATCTTCAGCGGCAGTCACCGGGCCCTCTTCGACCGCTTCGTGCGCCAGCCGATCGAGCTCCGGCAGTTCGCCGGCCCGGTTCAGCACGTGAACGCGGTCGATCACCTCCGCGTCGCGCACCTCACCGATCTGCACTTCGGCCGCGTCACACCCGAGCGCGTGCAGCGCGAGGCGGTCCGCCTCACGAACGCGAAGTCGCCGGATCTCGTGGTGATCACCGGCGACTTCGTCTGCCACAGCCAGATGTACCTCGATCAGCTCACCGACGTGCTGAGCACGATCGATGCGCCCGTGATCGGCGTCCTCGGCAACCACGACTACTGGTCGGGCGCCGACGGCGTGCGGCGCGCGCTGGCCCGGGCCGGGGTCGAGGTGCTGCGCAACCGCAACACCGTGATCACGCTCCGCCACGAGCGCCTCCAGGTCGTCGGCCTCGACGACGCGTACACCGGCCACGCGGATCGCGAGGCCGCGGTGGCGGGGCTGCGCCACGATCTACCGACCCTCGGCCTGAGCCACATCGCCGAGGAGGCGGACTGGCTGTGGCACCACGGCGTCCCGCTCGTGCTCGCCGGCCACACCCACGCGGGGCAGGTGACGCTCGCGCATCTCCACGAGCTCGCGGTGGGCAGGCTCGGCGGACACAAGTACGTGCACGGCCTCTATGGCTCGCGCGCCCCCAACGGCAACGGCGACCCGCCGGGCGCGCTCTACGTCGGCGCGGGCATCGGCGCGGCGGTGATGCCCTTCCGGGTGGGCGACCGCGGCCGCCGCGAGGTGGCGCTCTTCGAGCTCGGGCTCTCGCTCGGCTCGATCGACGAGCACCACGTCGAGCAGCCGCCGCTCGCGGGGCGCAAGCCCTCGCGCGAGCTCACCGAGAAGCGCCGCGAGAGCGTGAAGAAGAAGGAAGAGCGCCGCGTGCGCCGCGAGGCGAAGGAAGCCGCCCGCAAGGCGCGCGAACAACGAGGCGGCCCCCCCGTCTCGTGACCGGCTCCGCGCGCTCCTGGCGAGCCCCCTGATCGTCGGGCGCGAGCGGGCCGTCCGAGGGCGATCGAGAGGGCCGCGCCGGCGAGTGAATTGTCTTCATCACCGCTTGCCGCCGGTGACTCTCGAAGCCACAGTCTGGCGCCTTCCTTCCACCGGGCGGTCCGTGCATGACCACCACGAACGAGATGCGACCCCCGCCTCCGCTCGCCAAGCGGCTGGCCTTGTTGATCGGCCTCCTCGTCGTCGCGGGCCTCGGGCTCGCGCTCGTCGTGCGCATCGCAGCATCGATGCAGGAGCAAGCGGCGCTCGAGGCCGAGCGCCAAGCCTCGGCCGACGTGGCCGGCCAGGCCGCGCGCGTCGAGGTCGTGCAGCCCACGGCCGCCGAGACCGCGCCGCTCGTCGTCCTGACCGGCACGCTCGAGCCCGCGCAGGCCGCGGATCTCGCGTTCGAGGTGCCGGGG
>JAEZBP010001226.1 GCA_023427125.1 Pseudomonadota bacterium
CACGCGCGCCGAGGGGCGCGAGGGGGGCGTGTCCGAGGCGACGTATGCGATCGCGCGGGCCTCGCTCTCGCGCATGGAGGCCGTGTCCGAGCGCGCGATCGCCGACGCGATGCGGCTCGCGCGGGCGGCGCTCGACCTCCCGCTCGAGGGGAGCGCCGCGGTCGCCCTCGCGTGGGCGCTCGCCCACCGCGATGACCGGTCGATCGAGGAGCGCAGCGAAGTGACGGTAGGCCGACACCCGCTGCCGTTCGCAGGTGTCGGGATGCCGTCAAGCAGCGGAGCGACCCATGCGGTCGAGGAGCGCAGCGAAGTGACGGTAGGCCGAGACCTGCCGCCGCCGTCACATAGCGGAGCGACCCATGTGATCGCGCGCCCGTGGGTGGTCGTGCTCACCGGGCGCAACGTCGATCCCGCGACCCTCGACGCGCTCACGGCGCAGCCGGGATGATCCCGGGGCCGCCTTCGCTCAGCGAGGCGAGGAAGCCGAAGGCCTGCGCGCTCGCGGCGTCGTTGTCGAAGACCGCGAAGTGCCCGTCGTTCGGGAACTGGAGCAGGCCCATCGTGGCCATTCCCCCGGCGACGTTGGCGGTGGCCGGCGCCGAGAAGACCTCGAGCCCGAGGAGGCGGAGCCCGTCGACCGGCTGATGCACCGGCGCGACGAGCGGCGCCCCCATCGCAGCGGCGAGCGCCTCGATCGACACGGGCGGCGTGTACTCGTCCATCAGGCCCTCGGTCATCAGCACGCTCTTCGGCGCGAAGGCGAGCCCGTCCGGCCCGATCCGCGGCGCGCGCGCGATGAGGTGCGCGTAGTTCGATCCGTCGGCGGCCTCGATCCACGTCTGAAGCAGCGTGGCGATCGGGTGCTCCTCGTTGAAGCTCTCGCGCGCGAGCGCCTCCTGCCACGGGCTGCCCGGCAGGCCGAGCAGCGTCGCGACGAGCTGCGGGATCGCCACCGGCTCGAGCTTGTGGATCAGCGACGGAGTGAGCACGCCGGAGGCGGCGCTGAGCACGCCGCCGCGCGAGGCGTCGTCGATCGCCAGGAAGATCGGCCCGTTCAGCCCGCCCTGCGAGTGGCCCATGAAGAGGATGCGGCTCGCGTCGAAGCGGACCGGCATCCCGCCGCGCTCGATCAGCTCGGTCGGGAAGGTCAGCGCCGCGACCAAGCGGGCCTGCTGGACCACGTCGAGCGCGCTCTGCCGGTTGTTGTCGCGGGCGGCGTCGGGGTTCGTGAAGTTGAAGAAGAGCGTCGAGGGATCGCCGCCGCCGGGGTTGCGCTCGCCGTGGTGGATCTGATCGACGCCCATCGCGGCGATGCCGCGCGTCGCGAGCAGCGCGCCGGTGTCGTCGGCGACGAAGCTGCGATGATCGCCGCCGGTCCCGTGGGCGTAGAGCACGATCGGGTAGCCGCTCGCCGGCATGTCGGAGGTCGGCACCGTCAGCGTGAAGCGCGCCTGGAACTCGCCGTGCACCGTCGGGATGCCGTCCTCGTCCGCCTCGAGCGCGCCGCCCTCCGGGGTGTAGGGCACCTCGCCCTCCTGGAAGATCGGCGAGGGACCGTAGTGGCCGGTCAGCTCGGTCAGCGCGGGGGCCGCGCGCACCGCGCGCGCCGAGCCCTCGATGAGCGCGGGCGCCGGGTACTCGGCGATCATCCAGTCGCGGATCGCGAGGAGCTCTCCGATCGCGTCCTGGGTCGTGAACACGCTCACCGCGAGCACCCCGTCCATCGCGACCCCGTGATCGCCGAGGACGGTGAAGACGTCGCCGTAGGTGGCGGCCGCCGCCGTGACCGCGGCGTCTCCGCTGCCTTCGACGAGCGCCTCGAAGTCCGCGTCCCGGGCGAAGGCGCCTCCGCCGGCGGGCCGCACTCTGTCGGTGACCACGAGGGCATAGCGCCGCCCGCTCGCGAGCGGCAGCCCGTAGACCGGGCGCGAGGCCACGGTGTACGCCGGCCAGTAGCGGGTCTGGCACGCCTGGTAGTGGAGGACCAGCGGATGGCGCGCGCCGAGCGCGGGGCTCTCGCGATCCACGTCCATCAGGAAGACGCTCGCGCTCTCCTCGATGCTGGCCTCGGGCGTCGAGGGCAGCGAGCTCGGGTCGACGGGCTCGGAGAAGCGCGTGTAGCTCGCGCCGTTGGTCGCGAAGCCGTCGAGGCGCCGCGCCATCGCCTCGACATAGCGCGTGATGATCCGGTTGTTGCGCGGGTTCGGGAAGCCCGAGAGATCGACGGTGCCCTCCGGCGTGCGGCGCAGGTCGCTCGGGAACGGCAGATCGAAGAACGCCTCGCTGCCGTCCCGCGGCAGCACGAAGACCGCGCGCGGGTCGCCCTCGTCCTCCGGCCCACACGGCGGCGGCCCGCCATCGGGCATCGGAAGCGGGGGAGCCGCGTCGGCCCCGGCGTCGGGCGCGGCCTGCGCATCGCAGCCGGCCAGGACGAGGGGGAGGAGGAGTGAAGCAAAGAGGAAGCGCGCGTGCATCGAGGCCAGCATATCCGCTCTGCCTCGGCCCGTCCTCGCGGGGCGCGGGCACAATCTACGTCATCCCGGTGTGGTTTTGCTAGAATCGGGTTGAACCCATGGGATGGATTGACGTATCTGGCCCCGCATCCCATAGTCCGGCCGTACCAGGAGCCCCATGTCGAAGACCTACTCGGACCTCCTCTCGGAGGTGAAGTCCCAGATCCGCACGGTCTCGCTCGACGAGATCAAGCGACGCATCGAGGCCTCGGAGCCGTACGTCCTCGTCGACGTCCGCGAGAAGGACGAGGTGCGCCAGGGCTTCATCCCGGGCGCCGTGCACGTCGCGCGCGGCTTCCTCGAGATGCAGGCCGAGCAGCGGCTCCCCGACAAGAGCGCGAACATCGTCGTCTACTGCGCCGGCGGGGTGCGGAGCGCGTTCGCCGCCAAGTCGCTCGAGGATCTCGGCTACGCGCACGTCGAGTCGGCGATGCCCGGCTTCGTGCGCTGGAAGGACCTCGGCTACCCGGTGCAGAAGCCGCCGGAGCTGACGCCCGAGCAGCTCGAGCGTTACTCGCGGCACCTCTTGCTCCCGGAGGTCGGCGAGAAGGGGCAGGAGAAGCTCCTCGCTGCGCGCGTCCTGCTGCTCGGCGCGGGCGGGCTGGGCTCGCCAGCGGCGCTCTACCTCGCCGCGGCGGGCGTCGGGACCATCGGCATCATCGACAGCGACGTCGTGGACCTCTCGAACCTCCAGCGGCAGATCCTCCACGGCACCTCGAAGATCGGCGTGCCGAAGGTCGACAGCGCGGCCGAGCGGATGCGCGACATGAACCCGGACGTGAAGGTCGTCACGTTCCAGGAGCGGCTCACCAGCGAGAACATCGACCGCGTGCTCGATCACGGCTGGGACGTGATCGTGGACGGGCTCGACAACTTCCCGACGCGCTACCTCGTGAACGACGCGTCGGTCTGGAAGAACATCCCGGTCGTGCACGGGAGCATCTTCCGCTTCGACGGGCAGGTGACGACGTTCTGGCCGAACAAGGGGCCTTGCTACCGGTGCCTCTACCCCGAGCCGCCGCCTCCCCACCTCGCGCCGAGCTGCGCGGAGGCAGGGGTGCTCGGCGTGCTGCCCGGGATGGTCGGGATCATCCAGGCCACCGAGGCGGCCAAGATCATCCTCGGGCAGGGCGAGCCGCTCGTCGGGCGCCTCCTGACCTACGACTCGCTGAAGATGCAGTTCCGCACCCTCAGGCTCCGGCGCGATCCGGGCTGCCCTGTCTGCGGCGAGAGCCCGTCGATCAAGGAGTACATCGACTACGAGGGCTTCTGCGCCGCGCCGGGGCTCAGCGCGGTCTGAGTTGCTGGGCGCGCGCTTCGCGAGCGCGCGGTCGAGCGGCACGGAATCTTCGTCCTGTCGGCGCTCCCCCTCCCCCGGCGTCCAGCGGAGGGTGAGCGCGCCGCTCGGCGTTCCCCGATCGCCGCGATCTTGCGACGGGCTTTGAGCGGCTTACTCGCTCTCCGGAGCGGCGGCGGGGGTCTCGTCGGCATCGGCGGCGACCCAGTCGCCGACCACCGGCCACTCGCCGATGTGGGGGCGGAGCCAGCCCTTGATCTCGTCGCCGGCGAGGTAGACGCCGCCAGAGACGAGCGCCGCGATGACGACCCAGGTCTTCCAGCGGCTCTTCTTGTCGGCGTAGGGGTCGGCCATCGAGCGCGACGCGCCGGCCGGCAGGCGCGCCATGTCGGTGAGCGCCGCGCCGAAGGGGATGTTGATGCGTGCGCGGGTGTTGATGGCCCAGCCGCCCGCGTCGAGGAGCGGGCCGAGGTTGCGCTGCCGCAGCTTGAGCGCGGCGAGGAGCATCGAGGGACCGCTGACCGCGAGGAGCGCGCCGCCGATCGCGAGCGGCATCTGCCAGAGCTCAAGCCCCATGAAGCCGGCCACGACGGCGGCGATCGCGCTGCCGATCGCGCCGAGCGCGAGGCCGATCGCGGCGAAGATGCCGGCGAACTTCGCGACGTCGAAGGC
>JAEZBP010000074.1 GCA_023427125.1 Pseudomonadota bacterium
CTTCGCGGCGCTCGACCCCCTTCTGGTGGGTCTCGTAGTCGTAGTCGTAGACGTGGATCTGGTGGCGGGGCCGCTGGAGCGAGCTCTCCGAGGGGACGGTGGGCTCCACGTCCCAGACGTGGACGGCCCAGTAGGCGGGGACCGCGAGGGGGGCGACGAAGAGGAAGCCCGCGCCCCAGATGAGCTTCATGGCGCCGCTGAGCATCGGGTTGGCGACCAGCAGGTGGCCGAACACGAGCAGCGTGATGAACTCCGCGCCGACGTGGACGTAGAAGAGGAGCGGCACGAGCTCGTTCGTCAGGGGGGTGCCGACGTCGAGCCTCGCCAGGACCCACGCGAGGAAGGTCGAGGCCAGCAGGGTGAGGGGGATCAGCGAGACCAGCCCGAACCCGAGCTGGCGGCGACTCGACCACTCCTCGGTCCACGGCGGGATCGTGGGCTCGGCGTGCCTCTGTACGGTCTCCATGGCGGAGCAAGAGCAACAGGATCCGTTCCAAGCAACGAGGGCGGCGTCCGCGAGCGCGGCCGGTCGCGCCTCGCCGCGCCTGCGTCAGCCCTGCGTGCTACAAGGCTCCCCGCATGCACGCACAGCCTCTCGCGATGCCGGCCTCCCAGGCCGGCGGGGTGGGCCACGAGATCACCCACGGTCCCTCGTTCGCGATGCTCCGGGTCGATCTCGTGCCCGGGCAGGTCGTGATCGCCGAGGCCGGCTCGATGGTCGCGCGCAACGGCCACGTCGCGATGGACGTGAAGATGAACGCGGGCCGAGGCGCCGGGCTCTGGGCCAAGCTGAAGGCCTTCGTCATCGCGATGATCCGCAAGGTCGTCGGCGGCGAGACCTTCTTCGTCAACCACTTCAGCGCCGCCGCCCCCGGCAGCGTGTGGGTCGCCCCCACGATGAGCGGGCAGATCACCCACCGGCGGATGCAGGGGGAGACGCTGATCCTGTCGAGCGGCGCGTACCTCGCGTCGGTCGGCGACGTCGACATGAAGATGAAGTTCGGGGGTATCAAGTCGATCCTGGCCAAGGAGGGCGCGTTCTTCCTCGCCCTCTCGGGCCACGGGGCCCTCTGGTTCACGAGCTACGGCGGCATCCACGCGGTCGACGTGAGCGGCTCGTACGTCGTCGACAACGGCCACCTCGTCGGATACGAGGGCAACCTCGACTTCACGATCCGCAGCGCCGGCGGCGGCCTGATGGGCCTCTTCGCGTCGGGCGAGGGGCTCGTCTGCGAGTTCACGGGTCAGGGCCGCATCTACATCCAGTCTCGCAACCTCAGCGCGCTGGCCGGCTGGCTCACGCCGCTCATGCCCGGCTGAAGAGAGGAGCCGACATGCCCGTGATCGACATCGCGTATCGACCGGCACACTCCCTCGCCCGGGTGGGGCTCGCGCACGGCGAGTCCATCGTGGCCGAGTCGGGCGCCATGGTCGGCATGAGCACCAACGTGCAGATGCAGACCCAGGCGCAGGGCGGCCTCTTCGGCGGTCTCAAGCGGATGTTCGGCGGCGAGTCGTTCTTCCGCAACACCTTCACGGCCCAAGGGGGCCCCGGCGAGGTGCTCTTCGCGCAGGCGCTCTGCGGCGACATGGCGACCCTGTCGATGACCCCGCAGGGCTACTTCATCCAGAGCGCCGCCTACATCGCCTCGACGCCGGACGTGCACGTCGAGACGAAGGTGGGCGGCTTCAAGGGCTTCTTCAGCGGCGCCGGGGTCTTCATCCTCCAGGCGACCTCGCAGCAGCCCGGGCAGGTGCTGGTCGGCGCGTTCGGCGGGATCCAGGAGCTCCACTGCAACGATGACCTCGTGATCGATACCGGTCACCTCGTCGCCTGGGACGCGACGCTGCAGTACTCGATCGGCAAGAGCGGGAGCGGGTGGATCGCCTCCTGGCTCTCCGGCGAGGGGCTGGTCTGCCACTTCCGCGGGCAGGGCCGGATCTGGATTCAATCGCGAAACGCCAGCGAGTACGGCGCGACCGTCGGCAAGATGCTGCCCCCGCGGGCGGGTTGAGGGAGCCATGCGCTACGAGCTGCTCGACAAGCCCGACTTCAGCATGGTGAAGGTCACCTTCGACGCGCCCGGCGAGAGCATGGTGCTCGAGGCGGCCGCGATGGTCGCTCGCTCGAGCGGCCTGAGCATGCAGACCAACATGAGGGGCGGGGTGCTCGCCGCCGCCAAGCGCAAGCTGCTCGGCGGCGAGAGCATCTTCCAGAACACCTTCACCGCCAGCCAGCCGGGCGAGACGCTCTACTTCGCGCCGGGGCCGGAGGGCGACCTCGAGGTGCTCGAGCTGAACGGCACCATGCCGATCCTGATGAACTCGGGGGCGTTCCTCGGCGCGGCGCCAGGTGTCCAGCTCGACACCAAGTGGGGCGGCGCCAAGGGCTTCTTCTCGGGGACCGGCTTCTTCCTCCTGAAGGCCGACGGCCACGGGCCTCTCTTCTTCTCCTGCTACGGCGGTCTCCACGCGGTCGACGTGGGACCGGCCGGCTACATCTGTGATACGAGCCACGTGGTCGCGTTCACGGCCGGGCTCAACTACAACGTCCAGCGGATCGGCGGCTTGAAGAGCCTGTTCTTCAGCGGCGAGGGCCTGGTCTGCCAGTTCCACGGGCAGGGGCGCCTGTGGATCTCGACCCGCAACCCCGCCGCCCTCGCCGGCTTCATCCATCCGTTCCGTGCGGTTCAGCGCGGCGGCTGAAGCATCGCTGGCGATATCGCTCGCCCTCTTGGCCGCCTCCCCCGGCCAGGCCCAGGGGGTGCGGACCGTCGCGCGCGTCATCGCCTCCTCGGAGGTCGAGGGCCGCTTCGCGCATCCCGTGTGCTACCAGGGCGAGACGCTCCGGCCGGCTGATGAGGCGAGCTACACCTACGCGCTGGTGCGGACCGCCGGCGACCCCGATCGACCGCTGGTGATCGACACCGGCGGGCTGACCGCGCTCCACGGCGTCGCGCGATACGCCGCCGAGCGCCAGCCGCGCGAGCTGGCCGAGCTGGTGAGCGCGCTCGGCTATCGCGCCCTCGCGTTCGGGCGCGCGGAGCTCGACTCTCCCCGCGCCGACGTCATCTCCGTCGCGCGGGCGCTGGGCGAGCGCGGGATCCCGATGCTCGCCTCCAACCTGCGCTGCGACGAGGGCGCGGACGAGCTCTGCGAGGTGGTGGGGGACGCCGGCGAGCAGCCGCCGGTGCTCGAGGTTGGCGAGCGGCGGGTGGCGGTGCTCGCGGTGGTGCGCGAGGACGCGCTCAGCTGGATCGCGCCGGACCGCGCGCGCGGTCTCACGGTCGAGCCGCCGGCCATCGCCCTCGCGCGGCTGACCAGCGTCGCTCGGGCCGGTGGCGCCCAGGTCGTGGTGGCGGTGGTGGACGCGGGGGTCGAGGGGGGCGTGATCGACTTCGCCGCGTCGCTCCCCGAGGACGCGCGCCCCGACCTTCTCTTCGTCTCGGGGGGGAGCGAGCTGCTCTTCGCGCGGCCCCGGTCGGTGCACCCGGTCGTCGTCGGCGCGCCCGAGAACGACGCCATCGAGGTGCTGATCCGGGACAGCGACGCGATCCGCGAGGGCTACGAGATGCTGGCGCAGCCGCTCGAGGGGCGGGGCATCACCGCGGCGCGGCCGGTGCTCGACTTCATCGACGCGGTGGGGCCCGGCTACTGCGACACCTGGGGCCGGCCGCTCGAGGGCGGGCACCTCGGCCGGCCGATCGACCATCGCGGGATGCTCGAGCTCGCCGCCCGCGTCGCCCGCGCGAGCGCCGGGGTGGACGTGGCGGTCCTCAACCCGGAGGTG
>JAEZBP010000163.1 GCA_023427125.1 Pseudomonadota bacterium
CCCCGGCACCGACGTGCTCGTGACGGCCGCGTGGCGCGCGCTCGAGGCCGACGCGAAGGCCCGAGGGATCACGCTCGGCACCGTGATCAGCGTTGAGGTGGTCCCCGACGAGGTGCCGGAGCTCGACGCGCTGGTCGTGGACGTGCCCGACGCGAGCGCGATCGACCGGCTGCGCGGGCTGCCCTCGCGCGCCGCCGTCCTCCTCCGTGGTGAGGGCGCCACGCGCACCGAGGCGCTCTCCGCGCTCGGCGATCGCGCGCTCTCGATCGCCGTCCCGCCCCTCGACGTGCCGGGCGGCCGCCTCTGCGCTGCGCGAGGCGCGCCGGGCTGAACGGAATGGCCGCGCGGAGCGACCCGACGCCTCTCCGGACGGGAGGGCGAGGTCGCCTCGCCGGTATTCGAGCCGGCGAGCACGGCCCGCGCGTCGCGAAGCGCGCGCAAGGCCAGCAACGCCGCGCGGAGCGAGCCGACGCCTCTCGGGACGGGAGGGCGAGGTCGCCTCTCCGGTATTCGAACCCGCGAGCACGGCCCGCGCGTGGCGAAGCGCGCGCAAAGCCAGCAAAGGGTTGACGTCGGGGACGGGCTCACGAACCATGTACCCGCTGAAACTCTCGCGCGGGGCTGTACCTCGAGAGTCGGGCGGGGCCCAGAAAGACGCTTACTCATGAGCAATGCCGAGCATCTCAAGCTGGTCGAGCCGCCTCCTGCGATCGAGGCGCCTCCGGCGCCGGTCGATCCGCTCGTCGGCACGACGATCGACGGCCGCTACGAGATCATCAAGGTGCTCGGCCAGGGCGGCATGGGCGTCGTGTACACGGCCAAGCACGCGATGCTCGGCAAGCGGCTCGCGATCAAGGTCCTGAAGTCGGACGTCTCGAAGGATCAGGAGATCATCGCGCGCTTCCGGCAAGAGGCGCAGAGCGCGTCGGCCATCGGCAGCCAGCACATCATCGACATCAGCGACTTCGGCGCGCTGCCCGACGGCTCGACCTACTTCGTGATGGAGTACCTCGACGGCGTCGAGCTCACGAAGGCGATCGAAGAGCAGCGGCCCATGCCGCCCGAGCGCGTCGTGCACGTGGCCAAGCAGCTCTGTGACGCGCTCGGCGCCGCTCACGAGCGCGGCATCGTCCACCGCGACATGAAGCCGGACAACGTCTTCCTCATTCGGCGCGGGTCCGAGAAGGACTTCGTGAAGGTCCTCGACTTCGGCATCGCCAAGGTCGGAGGAGCGCAGAGTAAATTGACGCGCGCCGGCCAGGTCTTCGGCACGCCGCACTACATGAGCCCCGAGCAGTGCTCGGGGCAGGGCGTCGATCACCGCACCGACATCTACGCCCTCGGGATCATCCTCTACGAGATGGCGGTCGGCCGCGTGCCCTTCGACGCCGACAACCTGATGGGCATCCTCACGAAGCACATCTACGAGCAGCCCATCCCGCCGCACACGCTGCCGCCGCCGATCGCGGTCCCGGCGGGCCTCGAGGCGGTGATCCTCAAGTGCCTCGCGAAGCAAGCCGACGCTCGCTACCAGACGATGGGCGAGGTCCGCGCCGATCTCGAGGCCTTCGAGAGGGGCACGACGCCGAGCGCGGTCCTCGAGTCGGTCGATCGCAAGACGATGCCGTTCCCCGACCCGACGGGGCAGCACAGGCTGATGCAGGTCGAGGTCGGCGGCGCGACCCCCGAGCCGAGCGGGAGCAAGCTCCCATTGATCCTCGGCTTCCTCATCGGGCTCCTCGCGATCGCCGGCGGGGCCGTCGCGCTCTACTTCACGGTCCTGGCGCCCGAGCCCGAGCCACCGCCTTCGCCGATCGCGCAGCCTGAGCCTCCACCGATCGAGGAGCCGGTGATCGAGGAGCCCGTCGTCGTGGAGGCGGACCCGACTCCGGTCGAGGAGCAGCCGCCGGAGGCGCCGCCGGTGCCCGAGCCGGTGATGGTGCGGATCGTCAGCGATCCGCCGGGCGTCGAGGTGTGGAGCGCCGGCGCGCTGCTCGGGAACACGCCGTTCTCGGTGCCGCGCCCGGAGCGGGGTGAGGAGCCGCCCGGGATCACCCTGAAGCACCCCGGGTACAACGACTACGAGGTGCGCCTCAGCCCGCTCACGCAGCGCGAGGTGCGCGTGAACCTGGTGCGCGCCCGATCGCACAGCACGACGCGACGTCCGCCGTCGGAGACCACCACGACGACGACCGCAGAGACACCGCCGCCGCCGGTCGAGCGACCGCCCCAGACCCCGGGCCGGACCGAGGTGCTCGATCCCTGGGCCGCCGGTCGCTGATCGTTCGAGAGGTCGCGCTCCGCGCGTTGCTCAGGTGCGGCGATCCGACTAGGTTCTCGCCGCATGTCACCTCTCGGTCGAGCCGTGTCGCTCGCGTGTGCCTTGTCGCTCGCCGGGTGCAACCTGGGGGAGGGCGGCACCGATCCGACGCCCGCGACGTTGAACTTCCCGATCGCGCTCGCGCTCTCGCCGGTCGAAGGCACCGTGGCGCCGCGGTTCCTCTATGTGCTGAACAGCAACTTCGACCTGCGCTTCAACGACGGAACGCTGATGGCGTTCGACCTCGACACGATCGCGGGCACCGACGCCACCAACGAGGGGATGATCGCGGGCTGCACCGCGGATGAGCCGTGCACCTTCGAAGACCTCTCGCAGGTGCGGCTGAGCGAGGTGGGGATCGGATCGCACGCCGACGGGCTGGCGGTGAGCCCGGGGGGGAGCCGCGTCTACGTCGCGTCGCGCGCCCGGCGGAACCTGACCTTCGTCGACTCGATGGACGGACGGCTCGAGTGCGAGCAGGAGGACACCGAGGAGGGCGAGGCGGTGCCGAGCTGCAGCGACATCGACCCCGGCGACGCGATCGCGTCCGAGCGGGAGATCGAGCTCGACGGCGATCCGGTGGCGGTGGCGACGGGGCGGCTCGCGGACATCGGAGGCGGCGACGGCAACTTCGTCCTGCTCGGGCTCCGCGACGGCAACGTGGCGCTCTTCATCGACGAGGAGAACGCCGGGCTCATGGCACCGCCGGAGCTCGTGCACATCGCCAACGCGTTCCCGGGCTTCCCGGCGAACCAGGTCAGCGTGGTCACGCTGACCATGCAGCCCGGCACCGGCATCGCCTGGCTGACCAACGCGAGGAGCGCCAGCCTCGGTCGCGTCGGCCTCGCCGTCGATCCGCGCGCTCCCGATCGCTCGTTCCTCTACGACGCGGGCCGGGTGCGGCTCGGCGGGGTCGACACCGGCGAGGACTCGCGCGACCTGCAGTTCGATCCGAGCTTCCCGGAGGAGCGGGCGTTCGTGCTCTCGCGGCGGCCCGAGGCCGTGCTCGAGCTCGATCTCACGCGCACGGGCCTGAACGCGGGCGACGCCGCCGTCGGCGATCTCTTCGACGTCGGCGCCGGGCCTTCGCGGCTCGCGGTCGGCACCGTCGGGGGCCGCAGCTACGTGCTCGCGACCACCTTCGACAACCGGAAGATCTACGTGGTCGACGCGACCGCCGGCGCTCCGGTGGCGGTGGTCGGCGGCTTCTCGGGCCCCTTCGAGCTGGTCATCGACTCGGCCCGCGAGCTCGCGTACGTGACGGACTTCTCGCTCTCGGTGATCCGCATCGTCGACCTCTCGCCGCTCGAGACGGGCGGAGCGCCGTTCATCCGGGCGACCTTGGGCCGGCCCACTCCCATCGAGAGCTTCACGGATTGAGAGAACAGATGCGCTCCGTACCCGCCTTCTTCCTTCTCGTCGCGCTCTCGGTCGGGTGCAGCGATCCGGTCGCGCCCGCGGCGCCCGCGGCCTTCGATCGCCCGGAGAGCGTGAGCTTCTTCTGCTGGAACAAGAGCACGGGGACGCCCGCGCCGCTCGAGTCGTGCACGCCGATCGACGATCCGCCGGACGACGCGACGCCCGGATCGCCGAGCGAGCCCTTCGAGCTGCACTCGGTGGTGACACAGACCGCGACCGGCGAGGTCGCCGCGGTGCAGGTGACCGGCGACGACGACGCGCCCGCGGGCGTCATCGACAGCGACGTGCGGATCCCGGGCTTCACCTTCGCGCCGGTCGGCGATCTCCCCTCCGCGGTGGTCACGCCGCGCGACGATCCCGCGTTCACCTACGTGATCAGCCGCGGCTCGAGCTCGCTCCACGTCATCGACACGACCAGCTTCCGCGACGGCCTCGGGGCGGAGGTCCTCGCGATCCCGGGTGAGGGCGGGCGCGCGTTCTTCGTGGACGCCGCCGGCAGCGTCGCGACCCCCGGCCGGCCCAGCGCGATGGTGCTCAGCGCCGAGGAGGACGAGCTGATCGTCGCGGTGCCGGAGCTCGGCGAGATCTGGTTCGTGCCGGTCGACGGCGACGCCGTCAGCCCTCCGATCCGCCTCCCGCTCTCGAGCGACGTGCCGGCGCCGGTCGACCTCACGACCGCGGCGGAGCAGCCGCCCGAGTACGAGGTGCTCTGCGGGCAGGGCCTCGATGGCGTCGACCCTGCCGTCGCGCCGCCGCGTCCGCCTCTCTCCCTCGGGCCCGCGCCGCGGCCGTGGGCGCTGGTCCTCGACGAGGAGCGGGGACAGGTCATCGTCGCCGATCGCGCGCTCCCCATCCTGCACGTGATCGATCTCGAGACACGCACCGAGCTCGACGCGATCAACGTCGGCGTGCCCACCCGCGACGTGGTGCTGACCCCCTTCGTCCCGGCCCGGCTCGGCGACACCGCGCGCACCGAGCGCTTCCTCTACGCGATCGACGACGCCAACCAGTCGGTGCTCGCCGTCGACTACAGCGACCCGGCGCGGGCCTCGTTCGGCGCGGTGCTGACGGTCGGCGCCGGCTCCCTGACTGATCGGCTCGCGGTGCCGCTCCCGGCCCGCGCGATCGAGGTGGTGGCGCCGACGTGGACGACCACCGGCGCGCTGCCGGGGTGCGGCGCCGATCCGTCGGCCGCCCGGCTGCGCGGGGTCTTCCTCGCGGTCGCGACCACCGATGGCCGCGTGCGGATCTTCGACATCTTCGATCTCGACGCCTCCTGCCGCGTAACCGAGTGCGGCGGCGGCGACGACGCGAGCGACTTCGTGGCCATCGCCCGGCATCGCCCGCGCCTCGGCGGCTTCGACGAGGACGGCGTCCGTGTCGAGCCCGCGCCCTCGTGGAGCATCCGCGGCGCGACCTCGCAGGTCGACGCGAGCACCGGCGTTGCCGATGACGAGGTCCCTCCGCTCGAGACGCTCTCGTGCCCGGCGGGGCTCGGCGAGGTCTTCGGCCAGCCCGCGCGGATCTGCGCGGTGGTCGATCCGTGGGCGGCGACCAGCCAGCGCTACGACGTCGCGTGGGAGGGCGCGCTCCCGCAGACGACGATGGCCGGGGCGAGCTTCGATCCCGACGAGGCCGCGATCGACGTCCGCTTCGATCCGTGCGCGCTCGGCGTGCTCGGCAGCGCCGATGTGCCGGCCGCCGAGTACGGGGGCGACGTGGTCGCGATCACCTCGCCCCTCGCGCCGGCACGCGCCGAGGACGAGCTGTGCCAGCGGATCACGCAAGAGACCGACGCCGGCGAGACGACGCCGATCCTCTTTCCGCTCCTCAGCGCGTCGACGGTCTCCCCCCGCGGACCGACCTACCGTGGCCGCTTGGTCGTCGGCGAGTCGGCGATCAACGTGGGCGCGAGCCTGGCTGAGGTGCGGACCTGCTTCCCCGAGCTGCTCGAGATCGAGGTCCGGGTCCGGGACGCGTTCGTCGTGACGTCGAGCCGCGCGGGCTTCCGCAACCCCGTCATGGCGGGCGCGGACGGCAGCTGCGAGCTCGATCCGGCCGCGGTCGCGGCGGGCAACAGCGGCCGCGCGTTCCTCGGTCGTCCCTTCCAGACGCCGGAGGTCGCGTTCTCGCTCGGCAGCGCGCCGCCGAGCGAAGGGGCAGCGCTGACCTTCACCACGGCGAACGTGCCGGTGCCCCTCTCGTTCGACGTCAGCTTCGACGCGGCGAACGACACGAACCTCGACTCGCTCCTCGCCGGGCTGGAGTTCAACGAGATCGACGACCGCCTCTACGTCGTCGACCAGGCCCGCCGCGGGCTCGTGCGGGTGAATCTCGAGGGCGGGATCATCGAGACATTCTTCCGGTAGCGGCCGCGGATCCGATGGCGACCGAGAAGGAGAAGTCCAACCTCACCCCGGTGATGCAGCAGTTCTTCGGGGCGAAGGCGCAGTACCCCGACGCGCTGCTCTTCTTCCGGATGGGTGACTTCTACGAGCTCTTCTACGACGACGCGGTCATCGCGGCGGCGGCGCTCGACATCGCGCTCACCAAGCGCGGCAAGGACCGCGAGGGCGAGGAGATCCCGATGGCCGGCGTGCCGCACCACGCGGCGGCCGGCTACCTCGCGCGCCTCCTCGAGAAGGGCTTCAAGGTCGCGATCTGCGATCAGCTCGCCGATCCCAAGACCGTCAAGGGCATCGTCCCTCGGGGCGTGACGCGCGTGGTCACGCCCGGCGTCGCGCTCGATCCCGACTCGCTCGACGCCAAGGCCGACAACTGGCTCTGCGCCGTGCACACCGGCGAGCCGCGCGGGCTCGCCGCGCTCGAG
>JAEZBP010000177.1 GCA_023427125.1 Pseudomonadota bacterium
GCGCTCGACTGCGCCGCGCTCGACTGCGCCGCGCTCGACTGCGCCGCGCTCGACTGCGGCCCGCCAGACAGGGCGGCCGCCGGGATGCGCGGCGCGAGGATGGCCGCGACGGGCGCGCTGGTCGTCGCGATCGTCTTCTCCCCCGCGAGCTCCGGCGGCTCCTCGTCCTCGCTCCCGGCGCGGCGGGCGGCGAGCAGCGCGTAGACGTCCTTCATCGCCTTGCCGTCGTCGTCGACGAGCGTCGATTCGTCCCAGCCGTCCTTGCCGCTCTTGAGCAGCGTCTCCTCGTCCCACTCGTCGCGGCGCGCCGCGAGCTCCTTCGTGGTGTCCTCCCCGCGCTCGCGCCGCGGCGGCGCGTCGGCGCGCCGCGGGGCGGGAGGCGCGGGCTTCTTCTTGTAGGGGAGGATGTCGTTGCGGGTGCTGTCCGGCTCGGCGCCCCCTCCGCGCAGCGCGGCGCGGACGTCGGCCAGATCGAAGATCATGCTGTCTTCGGCGCGCTCGAACTCGTCCCGCGACATCAGGTCGAGCCCGACCTCCGCGCTCGGGCTCGGCGCAGCCTCCGGCACCTTGAGGATCTGGCTGTTGCGGCGCACCTCCTCGGGGAAGAGCGTGGCCATGAGCTGGGCGAGCCGCGACGCGGTGAAGGTCGGCGCGAGCTGGTAGAGGACGCGCGTGAGCTCCTGCCCGAAGGCGTGCGCGGACTGGTAGCGGTCGGCGGCCTCCTTGGCGAGGGCCTTCATGATCACCGCCTCGAGCTCCTCGGGCAGGTCCCTGCGCTTCGCGCGGGGGCTCGGGATCTGCGCCTTGCGCACCTTGTCGAGGAGGGCGGGCACGTTGTCGCCCTGGTAGACCATCTCGCCGGTGAGCAGCTCCGAGAGGAGCAGCCCGGTCGCGAACACGTCGGTGCGGGCGTCCACCGGGTCGCCCCACGCCTGCTCCGGCGACATGTAGTAGTACTTGCCCTTGATGACCCCGACCTCGGTGTTGCCGCCGCGCAGCGCGGCCTTGGCGATGCCGAAGTCGACGAGCTTCACCTCGCCCGTGTAGCTGAGCAGCACGTTCTGCGGAGAGATGTCGCGGTGCACGATGCCGAGCGGAGCGCCCTCGGCGTCGCGCTTGCGGTGCGCGTAGCTCAGCCCGTTCAGCACCTCCGCCGCCGCGTGGCAGCAGATGTCGATGGGGATCGGGAGCTTCCTCTCCTTCGCGCGCTTGCCGACGCGGAAGGCGTCCGCGCCCTCGATGTACTCCATCGCGATGTAGTAGACGTCGTCGATGCAGCCGAGGTCGAACGTCTGCGCGATGTTGACGTGGTTCAGCTGGACCGAGATCTTGGCTTCCTCCACCAGCATCTGGACGAAGTGCTCGTCCTCGGAGAAGCGCGGGTGGATGACCTTGATGGCCACCAGCTTCTCGAAGCCGCCGATGCCCTTGGTCTTCGCGACGTACACCTCGGCCATGCCACCGACGGCGAGCCGGCGGAGCAAGACGTACGGCCCAAACGGCTTGGGCAGATCGAGCGCGTCGCTGAGGAGGGCGATCGCGGTAGGATACCGGCGAGCGCGGCCGACCGTAAAGCGGCGTTTGCGGGCGCGCGTTTTCGCCCGCGCGGGCCGAGCCGCGCGGCCTTTCCGTCTGGTCGGCGCTACGCGTGGCAGCGATTCGCTCCCTCCCCGTGCTACAGTCCCCGGTCCGCTGCACCCGCGCGCGCCAGGGGAGAGAGCATGAGCAACGACGCGTCGACGCCCCCGAAGGCCCCGACCATGACCCCCGCGATCCTGCGGGAGATCGGCCTCTTCGGAGGGCTCGACGAGGCCACCTTGGAGATGCTCGCCCGCGAGCTGCCGGTCGAGGCGGTCCCGGTGGGCGCGCGGGTGGTCCACGAGGGCGACCCCGCGCGGGAGATGTTCGTGGTGGTCAGCGGCGAGCTCGAGGTGCTGAAGAAGAGCCCCGGCGGGAGCGAGCTGCGGGTCGCGATGCTCGGCGGGGGAGACTGGTTCGGCGAGATGTCGATCGTCGACGTCCAGCCCCGCTCGGCCACCGTGCGCTCGCTCGCGCCGAGCCTCCTCCTCAAGGTCTCGGCCGAGCACGTCGACCGGCTGCTCTACCGGCGCGACCTCAAGGCGTACTCGCTGCTGATCATGAACATCGCCCGCGAGCTGAGCCGCAGGCTGCGCGTCGCCGACGGCATCCTGAGCCAGTTCGTCGGCAGCGTGACCGACCAGTACATGAAGAAGGGCTGAGTTGGCCGTGCGCGCGGCTCTGCCTGCTGGCGCGCGCTCGGTTTGCTGGGCGCGCGCTTCGCGAGCGCGCGGTCGAGCCGCACGGACTTTCCGTCCTGTCGGCGCTCCCCTTCCCCGGTGTCCAGTCAGCGGCGCTCCGCTCGGCGTTCCTCGAGCCAGTGATTCTGCGACAGCCTTGGACTCGTTGGCTGGCGCGCGCCTCCGCGCGGCCGAGCCGGCGTCCGGGCGCGGCTCCCCGACCCTCCTGACCGACTCGGCGCCGAGCCGCGCAGCTTCCCTCAGACCGAGGCGTGCGGCGCCTGGCCGCGCGAGTCCTCGCGGTCCTTCAGGGCCTCGAGGATGATCGTTGCCGTCTCCTCGATCGCGCGGCCGCTCACGTCGATGACCATCCAGGTCGGGTGGGCCCGGAAGATCTCGTCCGCGTAGGCGAGCTCGGCGTCCACGTGCTCGCGGAGGCCGTAGTTGGCGTCGGGGGGCATCCCGAGCTGCACCAGGCGGGCCTTGCGGATCTCGAGGAGCTGCGAGATGCCGAGGGTGAGTCCCACGACCTTCTCCGGGGGCACCTCGTCGAGCTCGGGCGGCGGCGGGACGCCGAGCACCAGCGGCACGTTCGCGACGCGTAGCCCTCGGCCGGCGAGGTACGTCGAGAGGGGCGTCTTGCTGGTGCGGCTCACCCCCGTGAGGACGAGATCCGCCTTGCGCAAGTTGCGCGGCTCCTTGCCGTCGTCGCTCTTGACCGCGAACTCGATGGCCTCGACGCGCCGGAAGTACTCCTCGCTGAGGGGCATCGTGGCGGCCGGGCGGTTGAGCGGGGTGGCCTCGAAGAAGTTGCCCACCTTGTGGATGAGCTGCCCGATGACGTCGACCGTCTCGATGTGCCGCTGGGCGGCGACCTCGTGGAAGAACTCGCGGAGGTCTGGCGAGACGAGGGTGAACACCACCATCGCGCCGGCCTCGGCGGCCTTGCTCAGCACCTCGGCGACCGCGTCCTGATCGCGCACGCGCGTGAACAGGCGGACCCGCACCCGCTGATCCGGAAATTGGAGCAGCGCGGCGCGAACGACCCGCTCGGCCGTCTCGCCGGTGGAGTCGCTCACCACGAAGATCGTCGGGCGTTCCATCGCTCCACCCCTCACGTACGCGTGACCCTTAACACAACGCCGGCCGCGCGAATGGCAAGGCTGCGCATGACGACCCCGCTCGTGACAGGGCCTACCACTTCTTGGCGATGCGACGCCCGAGCTTGGCCCCACGCATCCGCTGCACGCGGCGGCGGTTCTTCGCGGCGCCCTTGGCCTTGAGGCGGTTGGTCTTGCTGCGGTTCTTCGAGCGCGGCTTGCGCGAGATCATCAAGTACATGCTGGAATCCTCGAGAAGGCCCCTACGAGAGGGAGGCCGAGCCTACGCCATCGGCGTGGAGAAGCAAGCCACCCTCACCTGACGGAAGCGAAAGAGCCCCGACACCTCGCGGCGCCGGGGCTCATCTCAGGTGGGCTCAAGCCCGATCAGGGGTCCACGCACGCGCCGGTCATACAGATCTGGGGCGACTCACACGGCGTCTCCGTCCGCGCGTACGCGCACTCCGGCACGCCCCCCGGGCTCGTGCACGTCCCCGTCGCCGCGAACGTCACCGCCGTCATGTCCTCGCACGTCGCGGCCGGGGGGCTCGCGCACGTGAAGCCCGCGCACGGATCGATGGTTCCCATGCAGGTGCCGAGGACATCCGCCGTCGTGGAGCTGCAGGTCTGGCCCTCCAGGCACTGCCGGTCCCCACGCAAGGGATACTGAATCACCATCGCCGTGCCGACGCGCGGAGACGGAGAACAGGCTCCACCGGGGGCGCGGCAGACGCCGACCGTGCTCGGCGCGCAGGTAGTGTCCACACAGACGCCGCTGTTGCAGTCTTCGGCCGCGGTCGCGGGGGTGCAGGTCTCGCCACCGCCCTGAATCCGGCACTGCTCGCCGGCTTCCGTGCAGTCTGCGTCAGTCGTGCAGCCGTCGATGCACTCGCCGAGGGCGTCATTCCCGAGGTAGTTGCACGCCTGGCCTTCGAGACAGCCAGCGTCGGAGGTGCAAAGAGAGTCGGTCGGCTGGCAGAACCCGTAGCTCTGCCCGGTCACAGCCACGCAGCGCTCATCCGCCGCGCACTCGACCGCACCGCCAGCCGTGCCGCCCGCCGGATCACAGAACGCCTGACATGTCCCGGCGTCCGGATCCTGGAAACGGCCCTTCTGACATCGCTCGTCGGTGTGACACTGCGAGTCCATCTCGCAGATGCCCCAGCAGGCGCTGGATCCGTCCGAGAAGATCGGCACGCAGCCGATGCCAGGGTGACAGTCCGTCGGGCTCGTGCAGCGGTCGAGACAGAACGCAGCCTCGTTCCCTCCGATCCCGACACAGACGGCCCCGTCCGGGCACGGGTAGACGGCGGCGCCTGCCGCGTCCTGCAAGTTGCACTGCAGGGTCAGGCAGCGACCGCCGATCGCGCAGAACCCGACGTCAGCGGGGCAGTCGGCGTTGGACTCGCACTCCGAGCCGAACGCGGCCCCGGCGGGCGGCTCCCACTCGCATCGGCCGGTCGACGTGTTGCAGGTCGCGCTGCCATCGACCACCGCGACGAGACCGTCGCGGCGGGTCTGGCCCCAGCCGAGGTTGCACTGGGCGTCCGACACGCACGCTTCGAGGCAGACGTTCTCGTCGGCCTGGCAGCTGTAGCCTGCCTGGCACCCTCGGTCATCGGGATTGAAAACGCAATCGGCACGGCAGATGCCGGGCAGGGCGTCGGTGATCATATCCGTCTGATCGAAGGCCCTGGGCCCGATGCCAACCGCACCGAAGGACGGCGACCCACCCAAGCCCGTCGAGCACGTGGAGCAGCTCGGACACGAATCCGTTGCGCCAGGTGCGCAGGCATTGCTGCACTGTCCTCCCGGGCCGAAGCCGACGGCGACTGCGGGGAAGTCCGGAATTTCCGGATCGGTCGGCTCGAAGTCCTCGGCAGTGAGGAATTGACCCTCGTTCTCCGGGTCTGGCACGGCAGTCGGAATCCCGAACGCGGCCTCGACCGACAAGGTCCGTCCCATGAAGTTGATCAACTCGGGGAAGCACGTCAGCCCCGTGCCGCACCGCGCACCGGCCCCGCACGTTCCCCCCGTGGAGCGGGCGACCTGGCACATGTTGCTCACGGGCCCGCCGTCCGGCATCACGACCGGACCGGAGTCCGTGCCGCCGTCGTCGAGGCAGATCACGCCCGGCCCGGGGACGCACACGCCGGCGTCCGCCCCACCGTCAGCAGGCGCCTCTCCGTCACACCCGACCCATGCGAGCGCCGAAGCACTCAAGACCATCACAAAGCCCAGCCGCTTATCCATTCTCGCTCCTCCGCTCGTCGCCGCGGCGCCAAGTTGTGCTGGGCCCTGCCCAGCGGAAAACGCACGACGCTACCGGCCGCCCGGCCACATGTCAAGGTCACCCCGAGCGCAACCCGAGC
Source organism: Pseudomonadota bacterium (assembly GCA_023427125.1). Taxonomy (GTDB): domain Bacteria; phylum Myxococcota_A; class Polyangia; order Polyangiales; family Sandaracinaceae; genus JAEZBP01. Next base: position 5,731 of record JAEZBP010000177.1, read on the forward strand.
CCACGCCTCCAGCGCAGGATCGAGTGCTGCTCCGCACAATGTGCGCCACCGCCGCCAAGGGGCTCGATTGCAGGATCCGGCACCGCGTTCGAGTGCCGGACACGCCCGAGCGTCAAGAATCTACCGACACCCCAGCAACGCGTACCCGTCAGACTGCGTGGTGCACGGGAAGCCCGGCTGGCAGCCGCCTGTATGCGGTACGCTCGTACCGCAAGCGCTCGAAGGCTGCGACGTCGAAGGGCCCCGCTGGCCGCGGCACATTAAGGTACCGCTCGGCACACACGACGAACCGATGGGGGCCGTCGTCACTCCGCCGCTGCAGTCGTAATCCCACTGGAGAGCGGCATTGCAGAGGCACGGGAAGCCGCCGGGACCACCGCAGCCTATAGTCTGCATGCACGCTTTCCCCCCTCCAACGACGATGCTGTCACAAGGCTCCGCCCCGGCGCAGTGCCCCTGGGTCTGATAACCGGCCTCCGGATGGATCAGATGTGCCCTCGCGCCGGTCTCGTCGCAGTCGCCGGCTCGGGTTACCCACCCCGCCGGGCAGGTGCAGGCTGGATCGTTTGCCCCCGAACCATACGTGTCACCGTCGAGGTCTCGATAGCAATCGATCTCATTGGTGCCCGCCTCATCTACCCTGCCGTCGCAGTCGTTGTCGATACCATCGCAGGGGAACAGGGCCTCCGTGTTCGATGGGCGCGCCGCCGTCGTGCCGTCGTTGCAGTCACCGGCGCGGTTGCTGTAGCCGGCCGGGCAGAACCCGAGGTCCCCGCGGGTCTCGTCGCGGCACTGGCTGCTCAGGCTCCCGGTGCCGTAGGTGTCCGAGTCGCCGTCGGCGTAGCACATGACGCGGAGCCCCTCGTCCGCCGTCCCGTCGCAGTCGTCGTCCAAGCCGTTGCAGACCTCCGTCACCGGGCCTTGGCTGCCATCGCAGGCTGCCCACGTCCCGCCGACGCAGGTCTGCGTGCCCATCGTGCACTCTCCGATGTCGATCCCGCAGGGCTGAGTCGCTCCGTTCGTGCACGCGCAATCCGGATCGATCATCCCGTCGCAGTCGTCGTCCCGCCCGTTGCACACCTCTACGGCGGCCGGGTTCACAGTCGGGGCGTACGCGTTGCCCGTCTCGCCATCGTCGCAGTCTCCGCCGACCAGCGCGTAGCCCGTCGGGCGGCTGCACGCCATCATGGTCTCCGCCGTCCGGCCGTAATTGTCGCCGTCGACGTCGCGGTAGAACGTCTCGAGCACGCCCTCGTCGATCATCCCATCGCAGTCGTCGTCGACGCCGTTGCACGACTCGGGCGCGGCGGGGTGCACGGTGTTGCGGGTGTCGTCGCAGTCGGTGCCTCGGTTCTCCGTGCCGTCGGGGCGCACGTTCCAGCAGGCGTCGTCGACGTGGCCGTCCCCGTCCGCGTCCGGGTTGCCGCTGATCGTCGCGGGGTTGCAGTCCTCGTCGTGGCCCGTCGCGTCGCAGACCTCGAAGTTGCCGGGGTAGCGGTTGGGGTCGTCGTCGTCGCAGTCGTCGCCCGCGCCGCAGCCGATCCGATCGTGGCCGTCGTTGTCGGCGTCCGGCTCCGCGCAGTCGTCGGGCACGCAGCTGTCCTCCCCCTCGTCGCAGGTCTCGCCCGCAGCGCAAGGCGCGGTCCCCGCGACGCAGCCGTCCGGTCCCGCGCCGGCCGCGCCGGGCTCGCATCGCTCGGTTCCATTGCAGTGTTGGCCGTCGTCGCAGTCGCCCGGGGCGCTGCAGACCGTCACCGGGCCCCCATCGACGCCGACCTGCCCATCCAGGCGCTCGCCCCCGTCGCTCCCGGTCTCGGGGCCTCCGCACGCACACGCGAGAAACGCCGCCAACACCGCTCTTCCAAGCTGCCTCATGATTCCTCCTCGACGGCCGTCCGATCGACCGTCGCCCCCCCTCATCGGCCAGCCCGAGAAAGAGTTGCGCGCGACGTTACCGGATGGTCCACCCGGTCGCAACGCAAGACCTATTGACGGAGCCCCGCGGCTCCCCCCTAGCACTACTCGCGCCGGCCCGAGAGCAGCCGCTTCAGGGCCTCGGTGTACTCGGCGCGCGTCAGGACCCCGCGCTCGACGAGCGCGAGGAGCAGCGCCTCGTGCCGCTGCTCGATCGTCGCCTCCTCCTCGAGCCGGTGGAGGGGCGCGGTGTCCTTGGCGAGCTCCATCGGCGAGAGCGCCTGCACCTTGCGGGTGATCTCCGGCGCCATGTCCCGCACGACCCGCGTGGTGCGCCCGGCGTAGGCGCGCTCGATCGCCTGGCGCAGCCCCGTCAGCGTGCCGACCAGCGCCTGGACCGGGAGACCGCTCGCGTTCTCCACCGCGCGCACCGCGTCGCCGTCGAGCGGGTTCGCGAACACGCAGCGGACCTTCCCACCCCCGGTGGCCACCGGCAGCAAGAGCAGCTCCCGCGCGACGGTGCCCGAGACGACGTGCGGCGCCTCGGCGTCGATCGTCCCGCTGTCGAGATCGACCACGACCGAGCCGCAGACCCGCGCAAGGAGCTCGGCCAGGAGATCCTCGCTGACGATCCCCTCGTCGACGAGCGCCGCCGCCGGGTGCCGCCCGTCGCGCTCGGCGAGCTCGAGCACGGAGCGGATCTGCTCTCGCGCCGCCGCGACCCCCTCCTGCACGAGCAGCTCCTCGAGATCCATCGCCGACGCACCATACACGAACGCCCCCCGCGAGGCGCGAGGGGCGTTGAGGCTTGAAGCGAGGAGGCTCGAGGAGCGGACCCTGCAGGATTCGAACCTGCGACCTTCGGCTCCGGAGGCCGACGCTCTATCCAGCTGAGCTAAGAGTCCGTTCGGGCCTGGGCCTCTACCGCACCCGCTCGCCCCACGCAAGCGCTCTCGAAGCACCTTCCAAGCTGACCGCGCCGTCAAAGAGGCCCTCGCCAACGCTCCCCTCTCTGACCGGCTCGTCAAAAAGGCCCTCCCAGACGCTCCCCTCCTGACCCGCTCGTCAAAAGGGCCCCGACGACGCCCCCTTTCTGACGCGCTCGTCAAAAAGGCCCTCCCAAACCCTCCCTTTCTGACGCGCTCGTCAAAAAGGCCCCCGACGACGCCCCCTCTCTGACTCGCTCGTCAAAAAGGGCTCCATCGGCGCGCCCCTTCTGACCCGCTCGTCAAGAAGACGGGTCGGGCGCGAGCCACCGTATCAAGCGTGGTCCAAAGAGGACCGGCCTCGGCCACCGCCGACCGGTCAGCTCTCGCCGTCGTCGCCTTCCTCATCTCCTCCCAGCAGATCGGTGGCGGGCGGCACCTCGTCCTTCTTGCGACGGGGCGCCGCGCGGACGCTGTAGAGCGTGGGATAGAGGCGCTCGGGATCCTCGCGCCGGAACATCGCGTGCGCGAAGGGTCGGATGTCGGCGTAGAGCGAATCAACGACGCCGTACGCGCGGTTGTGCGCGTCGTCCCAGGCCGATTCGCTCTGCTCGCCGAGCAGCCGCACCATCGTGCCCGCGACGCGGCGCGCATCGCGCGCGTCGGTCGGGCGGTAGCGCTTCTTGTCCTCGCGCAGCTCCGCCTCGTTCTCCTCGTAGAGAGCGGCGAACTGACCGAGGTCGATGGCGAGGTCGAAGTAGCCGCTCCCCGACGCGAGGTGGGCGATCTTGGCGGCCAGGTCCTCTCGATCGCCGAGGTGATACTCGGTCACCTTGAGCATCCGCGCCCTGAGCCCCACCCCCTCCTCGACGAGCGCCGCCGGCAGCATCGCCTCGGAGGTGGTCGCGGCGTGGGTGCCGCGCTCCACCGCGGCGTACCAGAGCGCCCAGCCCGCCGATCCGAGACGGTCCACCGTCTCGGCGGGCAGCTCCTTCTCGATGTTGCGGAACCGCGATCGCACCGCCGGGTCCGCGTTGTGCTGGGCGATGCCGATGACGAGCACCGCGACGCGAGTGGTGTCGAGCCTCGGCGCCGGCGGAACATTCGCTCCGAGCGCGGCGCGCAGCGGCGCGAGCTCCGCGAAGGACTGACGGCCGAGCGTCTCGTCGTACATGATCTCACCGACCGCGGCGCGGACGGGCTTGGGGGTCTTCTTCTTCTTCGTCGCCATGAGGAGAACCGTCTCATGGGGCCGAGGACATCGTCAACAGGCTCAAACAAGAATTATCGGTGTCCCTGAATGGTGACGCTGGCGGTGGCTCCCGCGGGAGAGCGTACCGCCCTCGCGGCCCGCTCGCGGCCGCGGTAGCCTACAGGTCATGGGAGCCGCCGCGGGACACGAGCAGGTCAGCGAAGACGAGTACCTCGCGATGGAGCGCGCATCCGAGACGAAGCACGAGCTCTGGGAGGGCGAGGTCTTCGCGATGGCGGGGGCGAGCTTCGAGCACAACCTGGTGGTCGGGAACCTCGTCCGCGCGCTCGGCAACGCCCTCCGCGGTCGTGGCTGCGTCGCGCTGCCCTCCGACATGAAGGTGCGCGCGCCCACCCGCTCCGGCTTCGTCTACCCGGACGTCACGGTCTTCTGCGGCCCGCCGCAGTTCTACGACGAGAAGCGTGACGTCCTGCTCAACCCGACGCTCATCGTCGAGGTCGTCTCCGAGAGCACCGAGGGCTTCGACCGCGGCGCCAAGTTCGCGGGCTACCGCGCGCTGCCGTCCTTTCGGGAGTACGTGCTGGTCACGCCCACCGAGCGGCTCGTCGAGCGCTTCCTCCGCATCGACGACGATCGCTGGGAGCTCACCGTTCACCGCGACGGGCTGCTCACCCTTCCTTCGCTCGACGTCTCCCTCGAGGTCGCCGAGGTCTACCTGAACGTGCCGCTCGAGCCGGGCTGACGCGCGCGGCGGCAGGCACTATGGTTCCGGCATGTCCGAGCTTCTCGAGCCGCAAGAGCAGGCCCCCATCACCGTCAGCGCCCGCGCGATCGAGATGGGCAAGCAGAAGCTCGCCGAGGCGGGCCCGGGGAACGTGGGGATCCGCGTCGGGGTGAAGGGCGGGGGCTGCTCGGGGCTCAGCTACCACTTCGAGATGGCGAGCGCGGTGCGCGAGGGGCGCGATCTCGTGATGGTGCTCGACGGCTTCACGCTCCTCGTCGACAAGCGCTCCATCAAGTACCTCGAGGGCTCGACCCTCGACTGGAACGACGGCCTCGTCGAGTACGGCTTCCGCTGGAAGAACCCGAACTCGAAGAAGGACTGCGGCTGCGGCTCCTCGTTCTCGGTGTAGCGGTGCTACGCTGAGCGCATGGAAGCACGCGAGCTGCGGCGGATGAGCTACGAGGAGTACCGCGCGCTCGAGGAGTCGAGCGACGAGCTCTGGGAGTACGTGAGCGGGGAGGCATGGGCGATCAGCAGCGCTCGCCCCGAGCACAACCTCGTCGCACGCAACGCCCTGGTAGCGCTGACGGTCGCCCTCCGCGGCAAGAGGTGCGTGCCCTACCCCGAGCGGCAGAAGATCGCGACGCCAGCCGGCGGCTACCACTACGCCGACGCCAGCGTGATCTGCGGGCCGGCGACGCGGGACCACCGCGACGCGCACGCCATCACCAACCCCGTCGTCATCGTGGAGGTGCTCTCGCCGACCACGGCGGACTACGACCGAGGGGGCAAGTTCGCTCACTACCGCACGATCCCCTCGTTCCGCGAGTACGTGATCGTCGACGCCGACGGGCGGCGCGTCGAGCACCACCAGCGGCTCGAGACAGGGCAGTGGCTGATGACCGAGCTCGCGAGCGGCACGCTCGAGCTCACCTCGGTCGAGGTGGCGATCCCGCTCGCCGAGCTCTGGGTCGATCTCGATCCCGCCGCCGACGCCTGAGCCTCGGGCAAGCTGGCCGCGGCGGGGCCACGAGCCTACGCTTCCGCTTGACGTGGCCGACGCACGGCTGCATAGAGGACCGCGCCGGTCCGATATGAAGAGAAGAGCCCGGAAATGTTGAGGATCACCCGCATCGCCGACTATGGCGTGGTGCTCGCCACCCGCCTGGCCATGCTCCTCCCGGAGGACATGCGCTCGGTGCCGGAGCTCGCCCGCGAGACCGGCGTGCCGCAGCCGACGGTGAGCAAGATCCTCAAGCAGCTCGGGCGCGCCGGCATCCTCGAGAGCACCCGCGGGGCACGTGGGGGCTATCGCCTCGCTCGCCGCCCCGAGGACGTGACGGTCGCCGACGTGATCGCCGCCCTCGAGGGCCCGATCGGGATGACCGAGTGCGGCCACGGCGACGATCACGGCGACTGCGAGCTCTCGAGCCGCTGCGGCGTGCGCGGCAACTGGCAGCGCATCAACGAGGCGATCGCCGACGCCCTCGAAGCCATCACCCTCGCCGAGATGGCCGAGCCCAAGCCGGCCCTCGTCCGCATCGGGCGCCGCCGCGCGCTCACCCAAGAGGCCTCATGAGCACCCAAGCGATCGATCAGCTCCTCGAGAAGCGCTACGAGGCTGGCTTCGTCACCGACATCGAGACGGAGTTCGCGCCGCCCGGGCTGAACGAGGACATCATCCGGTTCATCTCCGCCAAGAAGGGCGAGCCGAGCTGGCTCCTCGACTGGCGGCTCGGCGCCTACCGGCACTGGCTGCGCATGAAGGAGCCGCGCTGGGCGAAGGTGAGCTACGGCCCGATCGACTACCAAGCGTCGTCCTACTACGCCGCGCCGAAGACCAAGCCCGCGCCGGCGAGCCTGGACGAGGTCGATCCGAAGCTCCTCGAGACCTACGCGAAGCTCGGCATCCCGCTCGCCGAGCAGGCGATCCTCGCCGGCGTCGCGGTCGACGCGGTCTTCGACAGCGTCTCGGTGGCGACGACCTTCAAGAGCAAGCTCGCCGAGGCGGGCGTCATCTTCTGCCCGATCAGCGAGGCGGTGCGCGAGCACCCCGCGCTCGTGCAGAAGTACCTGGGCAGCGTCGTCCCCACGACCGACAACTTCTTCGCGACGCTCAACTCCGCGGTCTTCACCGACGGATCGTTCGTCTACGTGCCCAAGGGCGTGCGCTGCCCGATGGAGCTCTCGACCTACTTCCGCATCAACGCGCAGAACACCGGGCAGTTCGAGCGGACGCTGATCATCGCCGACGAGGGCGCCTACGTGAGCTACCTCGAGGGCTGCACCGCGCCCAAGCGCGACGAGAACCAGCTCCACGCGGCGGTCGTCGAGCTCGTCGCCCACGCGGGCGCCGAGATCAAGTACTCGACGGTGCAGAACTGGTATCCGGGCGACGAGAACGGCGTCGGCGGCATCTACAACTTCGTGACCAAGCGCGGCCTCTGCGAGGGCGAGCGCAGCAAGATCTCCTGGACGCAGGTCGAGACGGGCTCCGCGATCACGTGGAAGTACCCGAGCGTCGTGCTCAAGGGCGATCACTCGGTCGGCGAGTTCTACTCGGTGGCGCTCACGAACCACCGCCAGCAGGCCGACACGGGCACCAAGATGGTGCACATCGGCAAGAACACGCGCTCCACGATCGTCTCGAAGGGCATCAGCGCGGGCCGCGGGCAGCAGACCTACCGGGGCGGCGTGAGCGTCGCCAAGAGCGCGGCCGGCGCCCGCAACTACACGCAGTGCGACTCACTGCTGATCGGCAGCGAGTGCGGCGCCCACACGATCCCCTACGTCGAGGTGAAGAACCGGACGGCGCGGGTCGAGCACGAGGCGACGACGAGCCGCATCGACGAGGACCAGCTCTTCTACTGCCGCCAGCGAGGGCTGAGCGAAGAGGACGCGGTGAACCTCATCGTGAACGGCTTCTGCAAATCGGTGCTCAAGGAGCTCCCGATGGAGTTCGCGGTCGAGGCGCAGAAGCTGCTCGGCGTGAGCCTCGAAGGCGCGGTCGGGTGAGGACGATGGATACCATGTTGAAGATCGAAGGCTTGCATGTGCGCGTGGATGGCAAGGCCATCCTCAAGGGTCTCGACCTCGAGCTCGTCCCCGGCGAGGTCGCGGCGATCATGGGCCGAACGGATCGGGCAAGAGCACGCTGAGCTACGTGCTCGCCGGCCGCGAGGGCTACGAGGTCACCGGCGGGCGCGTGCTCTACGACGGGCAGGATCTCTTGGCCATGGCGCCGGAGGAGCGCGCCGCGGCGGGCGTCTTCCTGGCGTTCCAGTACCCGGTCGAGATCCCCGGCGTCAGCAACGTCTACTTCATGAAGGCGGCGGTGAACGCGGTCCGCAAGGCGCGCGGCGAGAGCGAGCTCGACGCGATCCAGTTCATGCGCTTCGCCCGCGAGAAGGCGAAGCTCGTCAAGCTCGACGACGCGCTCCTCAAGCGCTCGGTGAACGAGGGCTTCAGCGGCGGCGAGAAGAAGCGCAACGAGATCTTCCAGATGGCCGCGCTCGAGCCGCGCCTCGCGATCCTCGACGAGACCGACTCGGGGCTCGACATCGACGCGCTCCGCGTCGTGTCCGAGGGCGTGAACGCGCTGCGCTCGCCCGCGCGCTCGATGCTGCTCATCACGCACTACCAGCGGCTGCTCGAGTACATCGTCCCCGATCGCATCCACGTGCTGGTCGACGGGCGCATCGCGCGCTCCGGCGATCACACGCTCGCGCACGAGCTCGAGGCCGAGGGCTACGCGGCGTTCGGCCAAGCGGGGGCACCTGCATGACCGAGCGCGAGGCAGGGCTGATGGCGAGCGTCGCGCGCGTCGACGGCGAGGGGCCGGCGTGGCTGGCGTCGATCCGGCGCGAGGCGGCGGCGCGCCTCCGCGAAGGCGGCTTCCCCGGCAAGAAGCACGAGAAGTGGCGCTTCACGTCGGTCCGCGAGGTGGTCGACACCGCGTTCGAGACCGCGTTCGAGACCGCGTCGCCCGATCGCGGCGAGGCGCTCCTACGCGGGGTCGACGAGCGGCTCGGCGGCGGCGCGGGTGTGCGCGTCGTGCTGGCCGGCGGGCGTCTGGTGAGCGCCGCGGGTGAGCTGCACGGCGTGCACGTCGAGAGCCTGCGGGCCGCGCTCGAG